>NZ_JBFAVI010000114.1:0-22235 GCF_040679695.1 Micromonospora sp. NPDC052213 | reverse complement strand
CGGCCGACTGCCCACCTGCCCGCCTGGGCAGGCCGGCGCCGCCGGGAGAAGGCCCGGTCGAGGCGCGCGGGGGTGCGCCGGGCCGGTCCGGCTCGGCGACGGCCGACCACGCGCGGTCCGGCGACGGCCCGGTCGAGGCGGCACCGGCCGACCCGGCGCGGGCCGCGTACGTCTCCTTCACCTCGGGCTCCACCGGGGTGCCCAAGGGCGTGGTCGTGCCGCACCGGGCCGTGCTGCGGCTGGCCGACGACCCGCGGCTGTTCGCCGACCGGGCGGACATGCGGATGATGCGGCTGTCCCCGCTGGCGTTCGACGCGTCCACGCTGGAGCTGCTGGTGCCGCTCGCCAACGGCGACACCGTGGTCGTGTTCCCGCCCGGCGAACCGACGCCGAGCGGCCTGGCCGAGTTCCTGCCCACCGCCGGGATCACCCACGCCTGGCTCACCTCGGGCGTGTTCCACCTGGTCGCCGACCACCGCCCGGACGCGTTCGCCGGGCTGCGGCAGCTGTTCACCGGCGGCGGCGTGGTCTCCCCGGCGCACGTGCGCCGGGTGCTGCGGGCCTGCCCGGGGCTGCGACTCACCAACGGCTACGGCCCCACCGAGAACACCACGTTCACCACGACGTACTCGGTGGACCACGCCGACGCGACGCCCGACCCGCTGCCGATCGGTGCGGCGGTGCACGGCACCGACCTGTACGTCGTCGACCCGTCGGGGCGCCTCGTGCCGCCGGGCGCGATCGGCGAACTGTGGGCGGCGGGCGGCGGGCTCGCCGACGGCTACCTCAACGACCCCGTGCGCACCGACGCGTCGTTCGTGCGCCACGCGGGCCTGGGGGTGCGCCTGTACCGCACCGGGGACCTGGTGCGCTGGGGCGCGGACGGGCAGCTGCGCTTCCTGGGCCGCAACGACCGCCAGGTGAAGATCGCCGGGCACCGGGTGGAGCTGGTCGACGTCGAGCGCCGGCTGCGCGAGCGGCCCGGGGTGCAGGACGCGGTGGTGTTCACCACCGGCGACCCGGTGACGGGGTCGGGCGTACGCCTGTGCGCCGCGTTGAAGCCCGCGCCCGAGGGCCTCGTCGTGGCCGACGTGCGCCGCGCGGTGGAGGCCGAGCTGGCCCCCTACGCCCGGCCGCAGCAGTGGGTGACCGTGGCCGAGTTCCCGCTCGACCGCAACGGCAAGGTCGACCTCCGTGCCCTGGGCGCGCTGGCCGCGGTGCCGCAGCCCGCCGCCGCCGCGTTCCCCGCCGCTGCGACGGCGAGCGCCGACGCGACGGCCGGGCAGCCGCCGCAGGTTCCCGCCCAGCGCTCCGCGTCGCTCGCCGAGTTCGAGGAGCTGGTGACGGGGGCCTGGGTGGAGGCGCTGGGCACCGACGACTTCGACGTCGACGAGGCGTTCTTCGACGTCGGCGGGGAGTCGCTGCGGCTGGCCATCGTGCGCCGGCTGCTCCAGGAGCGGCTGGCCGGCCGGACCGTCGCGCTGACCGACCTCTACCGCTTCCCGACCGTCCAGACGCTGGCCCGGCATCTGCACGCACAGACCGAAGGAGCAGGAGCATCCTGATGAACGGCGACATCGCGATCGTAGGCATGGCGGGCCGGTTCCCCGGCGCCGCCGACGTCTGGGAGTACTGGTCCCACGTGGCCGCCGGGAAGATCACGATCAGCGAGCTGACCCGCGGCGAGCTGCTGGCCGCGGGCGTGCCCGCCGACCGGCTCGACGACCCGTCGTACGTGCCGGCGCGCGGCGTGCTGGCCGACCCGGACCTGTTCGACGCCGCCTTCTTCGGCATCACGCCGCGGGAGGCCGAGACCATGGATCCGCAGCACCGGCTGCTGATGCAGACGGCGTGGGCCACGCTGGAGTCCGCCGGCCTGGCCACCCGCGAACCCTTCGGCCGGGTCGGCGTGTTCGCCGGGGCCGGGTTCAACTACTACGCGCTGCACCACGTGTTCGCGCAGCCCGGCCTGGTCGAGACCCAGGGGCTGCTGTCGGTGGTGCTGGGCAACGAGAAGGACCACCTGGCCGCGAAGGTCGCGTACCGGCTGGACCTGGGCGGTCCCGCGGTCACCGTGCAGACCGCCTGCTCGACGTCGCTGGTGGCGGTGCACCTGGCGTGCCAGAGCCTGCGCACCGGTGACTCGGACGTCGCGCTCGCCGGCGGCGTCTGCGTGGCCGTGCCGCAGCAGGCCGGCTACCTCTACGAGACGAAGGGCATCATGTCGCCCGACGGCACGTGCCGGCCCTTCGACGCCACGGCCGACGGGACCGTCCCCGGCAACGGCGTCGCCATGGTGGCGCTCAAACGCGCCGAGGACGCCCGCCGCGACGGGGACACCGTGTACGCCCTGATCAAGGGCTCGGCGGTGAACAACGACGGCGGCATGAAGGTCGGCTACACCGCGCCCGGCATCGCCGGACAGATCGACGTGCTGACGCGCGCGTACGCCGCCGCCGGCGTCGATCCCGCGACCGTCGGCTACCTCGAGGCGCACGGCACCGCCACCGAGGTCGGCGACGCGATCGAGCTGGCGGCGCTGACCGAGGTGTTCCGGCGCGGCGAGCAGCCGTGCTCGATCGGCTCGGTCAAGGCCAACGTCGGCCACCTCGACGCGGCCGCCGGCGTCACCGGGCTCATCAAGGCCGCGCTGGCGCTGCACTTCCGGCAGATCCCGCCGCTGGCCGGCCTCAAGCAGGCCCGCCCCGAACTGCTCGACGGGTCGACCCCGTTCACCGTGGACAGCGTGGCCCGGCAGTGGGACTCCGCCGGCGGCCCACGCCGGGCGGCGGTCAGCTCCTTCGGCCTCGGCGGCACCAACGCCCACGTCGTGTTGGAGGAGGCCGACGGGCCGGTCGCGCCCGGTCCCGCCGAGGTAGACGGTCGCACCGAGCTGATCGTGCTGTCCGGGCGCAGCCCGGAGGCGGTCCGCGAGGCCGCCGAGCAGCTCGGCGAGCACCTGCGGCAACGCCCCGACCTGGCCGTCGGCGATGTCGCGCTGACGTCGCAGACGTACCGCAGGCACTTCCCGCACCGGCTCGCGGTCGCCGCGCGGGACGTCCCCGCGGCGCTGACCCGACTGCCCAAGGCGCCGGTCCGCGAGGCCGCGCGCCGGCCCAGCGTGGTGTTCCTGTTCCCGGGCCAGGGCGCCGAGTTCCCCGCCATGTCGCGGGGGCTCTACGACCGCTGCCCGTCCTTCCGCGTCGACCTCGACCACGGCGCGGCGCTGCTGGCCCCGGTCCTGGGGCTGGACCTGCGCGACGTGCTGGTCGACGACGACCCGCACGGGGTCGTGCACCGCACCGACGTCACCCAGCCCGCGCTGGCGCTGCACGAACTCGCCCTCGGCAGACTGCTGGTGTCGTGGGGCGTCCGCCCGGCGGCGTTGATCGGCCACTCGATCGGTGAGTTCGCCGCCGCGGCGCTGGCCGGCGAGATGGCCGCGGACGACATGCTGCGCCTGGTCGCGACCCGCGGCAGGCTGATGCAGGACGCGCCCGAGGGCGGCATGCTGGCCGTGCTCGCGCCGCCGTCCACCGTCGAGGAGCACCTGGCGGGCCTGGACGGCCTCGACGTGGCCGCGTACAACGCCCCCGAGTTCACCGTGCTGGCCGGGCCGGTGGCGCAGCTCACCGAGTTGCGGGAGCGCCTGGCCACGGCCGAGGTGCACTGCCGGGCGATGCCCGCGCAGCGCGCCTTCCACTCGCGGATGATGGCCGACGCGGCACGACTGCTCGGCGCCGAGGCGGACCGCATCGCCCAGCGACCCCGCACCGTCCCGGTCGTCAGCAGCATCGACGGCATACTGCTCGGCAGGGGGCTGCCCCGTGCCGAGGGCTACTGGGCGGCGCAGCTGCGCAGCCCGGTGCGCTACCACGACGCGCTGCTGACCGCGCTGGACCTGCCCGACCCGGTCCTGGTCGAGGTCGGGCCGGGCACCGCCCTGACCGGCATGGCCCGGCAGACGACGGCGGGCTCGGGCTCTTCGCGGCCGGCGCGGTGGACGCAGGACCGGGGGCGGGTGCCCACGTTCGCCCTGCAACCCCGGCCGAGGGCACAGGTCGACGCCGGTGACGTGCTCGCCGGACTCGGCGGGCTGTGGACCGCCGGAGCGGCCGTGGACTGGACCGCGGCGCGGGGTGAGAGCAGCGCACGGCGGGTCGCGTTGCCCACGTACCCGTTCGCCCGCACCCGGCACTGGCTCGACCCCGTACCGGCGGCGCCGGCCGCCGACGTCGCGGAACCGGAGCAGCCCGCCGTCGGCGCCGGAGAGACCGAGGTGGTCGACGAGATCATGGAGCTGTGGGGCCGGATGCTCGGCACTCCCGACATCGACCCGGACGCGAACTTCTTCGTGCTGGGTGGTGAGTCGCTGCTGTTCATCCGCATGATCACCCAGGTGCAGCGCAGGTTCGGGGTGCGTGTCCCGGTCGAGGCGTTCTCCGCCGACCCCACGCCGCGCACGCTGGCCGGGCTGGTGACGGCATGAGCGGCCACGACGATCTGGACCTGGTCGCGGCGGTGGCGGCCGTGCTCTGCCACCGCCTCTCGGCCGCGCCGTCGGTCGCCGTGCGGGGCCCGCGGGGCGACGTCCTGGTGCGCGTCTCCCCGGACAGCACCCTGACCCAGGTACGCGCGCAGACGCCCAGCCGGCAGCGGGAGCCGGCGTCGGCGGACGTCGTGCTGGCAGAGCCCATGACGGGTGGGCCCGGGGCGTCGGCGGTCCTGGCCGGGGTGCCGGTCCGGTTCGCCCGGCACCATGGCGGTCCCGCGTACCTGCAGGAGCGCCTGGACACCCTGCACGCCTGGCTCGCCGCCCATCCGGACCGGCCGGTCCGGGACGCCGCGCTGGTCGGCCCGGTGGAGCGCGCGGCGCTGCTCGCCTTCAACCCCGCGCCGGTCCCCGCGCCACGCACGCCGGTGCACGAGACGATCTGCCGCCAGGCGGCGCTCACCCCGGACGCCGTCGCGCTGCGCGGCGGCGGACGGGACCGCACCTACCGCGAGTTCCTCGACGAGGCGGCGACGCTGGCCGGGCGGCTGCGCGCCGAGGGTGTGGGACCCGGGTCGGTGGTCGGGCTGTGCACCGAGCGGAGCCCCGAGATGGTGGTCGCGTTGCTCGGCGTCCTGCTGGCCGGCGGGGCGTACCTGCCGCTGGATCCGTCCCACCCCCGCGCCCGGCTGGACCTCATGCTCCGCGCGGCCGACGCCGCGCTGGTGCTGGCCGACGACGCGGGGCGGGCCGCGCTGGGCTCCGGCGGCGAGCCGTCCGTCCCCGTACGGCCGCTGACGGGCGGTGACCTGCCGGCCGCGCCGGTCGACTGGCGCGGCTACCGGGCCCCCGAGGAGGTGGTGCGGGGTCTGTCGTACGTCATCTTCACCTCCGGCTCGACCGGGGCGCCCAAGGGCGTGCAGATGACGCACCTGTCGCTGGCCAACCGGCTGGTGTGGATGCAGGACGAGTACCGCATCGGCCCCGGCGACGTGGTGCTGCAGAAGACGCCGTACACCTTCGACGTGTCGGTGTGGGAGCTGTTGTGGGCGTTCATGGCCGGCGCGACACTGGTCACGGCGCAGGCGCAGGCGCACCGCGACCCGCAGGAGATGGTCGACGTCATCGCCCGCGAGTCGGTGACCACGGTGCACTTCGTGCCCTCCATGCTCGCCCTCTTCGTGGAGGAGGCCGGCCTGGGCCGCTGCACCGGACTGCGCCGGGTCATCTGCAGCGGGGAGGCGCTGCCGCCGAAGCTGGTCAACAAGCTCACCGCCGTCCTGCCGCGGGTCGAGGTGCACAACCTGTACGGGCCCACCGAGGCCGCCATCGACGTCACCGCCTGGCCGTGCCGCCGGCCCGAACCGGACGACACCGTCCCCATCGGCCGGCCGATCACGAACGTCGCCGCGTACGTCCTCGACGAGCGCGGTGCGCTCGCCCCGCTGGGCCTGCCCGGGGAACTGGTCCTCGGCGGGGACTGCCTGGCCCGGGGGTACGCCGGGCGGCCCGACCTGACCGCGGAGCGGTTCGTCGAGACGGATGTCGCCGGCCGGCGGCAGCGGGTGTACCGCACCGGCGACCTGGCCTGGTGGTCGCCGGGCGGGCACCTCCACTACGGCGGGCGCATCGACACCCAGGTGAAGGTCCGCGGGCAGCGGGTGGAGCTCGGCGAGATCGAGTCGGTGCTCAACCGGCACCCGCTCGTCGCCAACAGCGTCGTGCTGCTGCGCGACGACCTGGGCGCCGCGGCGACCCTCGTGGCGTACGTGGTGACCGAACGCGACGCCGACCCGCAGCGGGTGGCCGAACGCGCGCTGCGCGCCTTCATGGCGCAGCAGTTGCCCGACTACATGGTGCCCCTGCGGTACGTGGTCCTGCCGGAGCTGCCCGCGACCGCGAACGGCAAGGTCGACCGGCGTGCCCTGCCCGCCCCGCCGGCCCGGGTCCGCCGGCGCGTCGCGACCGCCGACGTCGCCGCCGAACTGTCGAACGTCGGGCGTCGGTGACCGGGACCGGGTGGCCTCGTCCGTGGCCGTCGGCGTTCCCGGTCGGCTGAGTGGCCTCAGCCGCGACGGTCGGGCCGTAGTAGGTCAAGGAGTAGCCGAGATGCGCGCCGTGTCGTCGAAGGCCGCCTCGACCAGCAGCGCCTCGACGCCGCGCAGCAACTCCTCGGCCCGCCCGGGCGGGAGGTACCGGGTGTCGGCGGTGACGATCAGCTCGACGGCGTCGGGGGCGTCGCGCACCTGGAGGCGGCACCGCCAGGGGAACTGCGCCAGGTCCGGCAGCCACCGGACGGTGCTTCGGGTCAGCATGGCCCGCACGTCGGCCTCGTCCGGGCCGGCCGTCGAGGGTCGGGCGGGGCGCGACAGGCGGGCGTCGTTGAGGTAGCAGAACGGGGCCAGGAAGGTCCGGTGGTCATGGCCCAGCTCGGTGACCGCCTGCTCCCACGCCGCGGGGTCGTAGTAGGCGTGCCGGTAGGCGTCCAGGGCCGAGCGTCGCGTACGGGACAGCAGCTCGGCGAAGCCGGGCCGGTCGGCCAGGTCCACCCGGCAGAACCCGATCTGGTTCAGGGTGCCGACGGCGCGGTCGTGGTCGGGCTGGAAGCGGTTGTTGGCCATGACGACGATTCCGCAGGCGCCCCGCCCGCTGCCCGCGTCCAGCACGGCGGCGGTCGCCGCCAGCAGGGCGTCGGAGGTGCTGACCCCGTGGCGGGCCGCCACCAGCCCGGTCGCGTGGTGCAGCGCCGCGGACACCAGCGAACCGCGCAGGTGGCGGGCCTCCGCGGCGGACCGGTCCGGGTCGGAGAGGCTCCCGGTGAGGCCGTCCAACTGCCGGACCCAGTACGCCACGGCCCGCTGTGAGCGCCCTGTCCCGACGCGGCGTTCCCGCTCGGCGAGGTCCAGCGACTGAAGACCGGGCGGCGTGTCCAGCGCGCCGCGCAGCAGGAGCGTCCGCAGGTCACGCAGCACGGTGTCGGCGGCGTGCAGGTCCACGACGGAGTGGCTGAACACCGCGACGATCTGCCGTACCCGGTCGTCGACCGTGACCAGCGCGACGCGCAGCGGCCACTCGGCGACGTGGTCGAAGCGCGGCTTGCGCAGCCGGGCGGTCAGGGCAGCCGCGGCACGCCGGCCGTTGGGGTCGTCGGCCGGCCGGGCCACGGCGTGGACGAGGACCGGCAGCCGGCCCGTCGCCGCCGCCTCCTGGTGCAGCTCGCGGTCCCGCAGGCGGAACCGGGTACGCAGCGACTCGTGCCGGGCGACCAGCGCGCCGACGCCGTCCAGCGCCCGGGGCACGGTGACGTCGGCCCGTGCGGGGACCGTCAGGGTGCGGGGGAGGGCCAGCACCCGGTAGGCGGCGGGGGAGTCGAACTCCTCGACGGTGCGCCACATCGCGCGTTGCCCCCAGGTCAGCGGCGCACTCGCGTCGCGTCCGCCCTGGAACGACGCGTACGCCACCTTCTCGGTGCCCGTGATGTCGGGGGCGACCGGCCCGGCGGCGGCCGGGAGCCCGGCGCGGGCGGCCGACCACGGCCATGGCACCGCCGCGAAGGCCGCCTCGACCAGCAGTTCCTCCAGCCCGCGCAGGAACGGCTCGACGGCGTCCATCGGAAGGTGGCGGGTGTCGGCGGTGAGCGTGACGCCGACCCCGGCCGGCTCGTCGACCACGTGGGCCAGCAGGTGCCAAGCCGCCTGCTGGAGGCCGGCGGTCCAGGAGAAGGTGCTGCGCTCCATGGCCGCCCGTAGCTCGCCGGGGGTCACCCGGGGCGCCGGCTCGGCACCGCCGGTGGCCAGCCGGACGTCGTTGAAGTAGTGGTACGGCAGGAACGCCGAGTCGAGGTCGACGCCCTGGGCCTCGAAGGCGTGGCGTAGGGCGGGCGGTGCGTAGTAGGCGTGCCGCAGGCCGTCCAGGGACGCGGCCCAGACCCGGGACACCAGCTCGCCGAAGTCGGGACGCCCGGTCAGGTCCACCACGCAGAAGCCGATCTGGCCGAGGTTGGCTACCGCGTCGGCGTACTCGACGCGGAACCGGTTGTGGGCCATCGGGAACAGGCCGCACAGCTCGCGCCCCGTGTCGCGGGCGGCCATCGCCGCGTACCCGGCCAGCAGCACCGCCGACACGCTGACCCGCTGCCGGGCGGCGATCAGCCGGGCGGCGGTGTCGATGGCGGAGGAGACCAGCACGCCCCGGCGCAGCGGAGGATCGAGCCCCGGCCCGGTCGGGGTCAGCGGCTGGCGGGGCAGGCGCTGGAACTGCCGCAGCCAGTACGCCACGGCCCGCTCCGAGCGGCGCCGGTCGGCCCCGTGCTGGTGGCGGGCCACGTCCGCCGACTGCGGCCCGGGCGGCGTGGGCAGGGGGCCCCGGAGCAGGATCAGCCGCAGGTCGCGCAGCACCACCTCGGCGGCGTGCGCGTCCACGGTGGTGTGGCTGAACACCACCACGATCTGCCGTACCCGGTCGTCGACCGTGACCAGCGCGACCCGCAGCGGCCACTCCTCGGCGTGGTCGAACGCGACGTCGCCGAGGCGGCCGGCGGCCTCCCGGGCGGCCCCGGATCCGTCGTCGGCGCCGGCGTACACCAGCAGCGGCAGCACCCCGGTCGCCGCCGTCTCCTGGCGCGGCTCGCCGTCGCTCACCCGCAGCCGGGTGCGCAGCGCGGAGTGCCGGCCGACCAGCTCACCGACCGCGCGGGCCGTGGCGGCCACGTCCGCGCCGGCCCGCGCGGACACCGCCACGGTGCGCCGCAGGTTGAGGAAGCGGTGGTTGGATCCGAACCGGGTGAGCGCCCGCCACAGCACCTGCTGGGCCCAGGTCAGCGGCGCCGTTCCGGCCCCGGCGCCGGCGAACTCGACGTGCACGAGGGCATCCGACGCCCACTCGGCGGGCACGACCATGTCGGTGAATGGCATTCCCGACCGTACGACGGTCCGGTCCGGTTCCGGATCGCTCGATCATCTTGTCCATCGTGGACCGATCAGCTTCCGGATCGCTCGATCATGGTGTCCACCGTGGACCGATCAGCCGATCCACCCGGTTGGTTGCGGCGTGCAAACTACTGGCTCCCGTCCGTCACCGCACCAGAGGGTACCCGTGACCAACGTTGACGTACCGTCGCGGAGCCCTGCCCTCGCGCCGGCCGCCACCCGTTCCCCCGCCGACCCCCGCCTGTCGTTCGGCCAGGAACGCATCTGGTTCACCGAACAGCTCACCCCCGGCACCGCCGCGTACGTCGTCCACTCGACCACCCGGCTGCGCGGGCCGCTGGACGTCGACCTCCTGCGCGCCGCCCTCGACGCCACCGCCGGCCGGCACGACAGCCTGCGCATGCGGTTCGTCGAGAACGCCGACGGCGAGCCCGTCGTGCACGTGCTCCCGCAGGTACGGGTGCCGGTGGCCGTCACCGCCGCACCGTCGGAGGCCGCCGCCCGCGCGCTGGTGGCCGCCTCCGTCGCCACCCCCTTCGACCTCGGCCACGCCCCGCTGCTGCGGGCCCTCGTCGTCCGGCTCGGCGCCGAGGAGCACCTCGTGCACCTCGCGATGCACCACATCGTCAGCGACGGCTGGTCACTGGACCTGCTCCTCGGCGAGCTCGCCGCCACCTACGCCGCGCTGCGCGACGGTGGCGACCCACCCCCGGCTCCGGCCGTCGACTACGTCGACTACGCCGCCTGGCAGCGGGACCGGCTCGACGGACCGGCCACCGGCGACGGCTTCGCGTACTGGACCCGTGCGCTGGCCGGGGTGCCTGCGCTGGAGCTGCCCACCGACCGGCCCCGGCCGGCCGTGCAGTCGTACGCCGGCGCCACGTACCGCTTCGCCCTCGACGCCGACCTCACCGACGGCCTGCGCCGGCTCAGCCGCGCCCACCGGGCCACCCTCTACATGACCCTGCTCACCGGTCTGCAGGCCGCGCTGTTCCGGTACAGCGGCCAGCGGGACTTCGCCGTCGGCACCCCGGTCGCCGGCCGGGTGGTGCCGGAGCTGGAGAACCTCGTCGGTCTCTTCGTCAACACCCTCGCCCTGCGCGCCGACCTCTCCCCGGTCGCCGCGACCGCCGACGCCCCGGCCGTCGAGCCCAGCTTCGCGGCCCTGCTGCGGCGCACCCGCACCACCGTGGTCCGGGCCCTGGCCCACCAGGAGATCCCGTTCGAACGGCTGGTCAAGGAGCTCAACGTCGCCCGCGACGTCAGCCGCTCCCCGGTGTTCCAGGTGCTGTTCACCCTCCAGAACTACACCCACGGCGGCGACCGCTGGCCCGCCGGCCTGCACGCCGAGGGCGTCGGCACCGACGCCGCCACCGCCCGCTTCGACCTGTCGCTCTACGTGGGCGAGACCGCCGACGGCCTGCGCTGCATGGTCGTCCACAACACCGACCTGTTCGACGCTGCCACCGTACGCCGGCTGGCCGGCAGCTTCGAGACGCTGCTGCGCGCCGCGGTCGCCCGCCCGGACCTGCCCGTCGTCGACCTGGACCTGGTCGGCCCCGCCGAGCGGGACCGGGTGCTCGCCCTCGCCCGGCCCGGGCGTGGCGACGCCGGCGCGGACCAGGCACGCCACGACCACCGCGCCGACCACCCGGCCGCTGGCGCCGGCGTCACCGGCCCGGCGGACACCCTGGCCGACCTCGTCACCCCCTTCGTCACCGCCACGCCCGACGCGCCGGCCGTGGTCTGCGGGCCGGACACGCTCACCTTCCGGGAGCTGGACCGACGGGCGAACCGGCTGGCCCACGTGCTGCGCGCCCGCGGAGTCGGCCCGGAGCGGCTGGTCGGGGTCCTGCTGGAGCAGTCCGTCGACCTGGCCGCGACGCTGCTCGGGGTGCTCCGCGCCGGCGGCGCGTACCTGCCGCTGGACCCGGAACAGCCCGCCGCCCGGCTGGCCCTGATGCTCGCCGACGCCCGCCCGACGGTGGTGCTCACCAGCGCGGACCTGCGGGACCTGCTGCCCGCCGACGCCCCGGCCGCCTGCCTCGACGAGATCGCCGTCGAGGCCGCCGCCGCGCCCGACACCGCACCCGAGACCGGGGCGACCGGCGGAAACCTCGCGTACGTCATCTACACCTCCGGCTCCACGGGCACGCCGAAGGGCGTCGCCGTGGGACACCGGCAGGCGCTGCGCTACCTCGACGGGGTGGCCGACCGGTTCGGAGTCGTCCCGGCCGCCCGGTACGGGCTGCTCCAGTCGATGTCGTTCGACTTCAGCGTCACCGTCTTCTACCTGGCGCTGGCCACCGGCGGCGCGGTGCACCTGCTGCCCCGCCGCGGCACCGGCGCCGAACTGGCCGAGCGGCTGCGCGACGGGCACATCGACTACCTCAAGATCACCCCGTCGCACCTGGCGGCGCTCACCGCCGACGCCGAGCCGGCCGAGCTGCTGCCCGCCCGCGCGCTGATCCTCGGCGGCGAGGCGTCCGACCTGGAGCGCGTCGGCCCGCTCGCCGACGCCGGCCCGGCCCGGGTCTTCAACCACTACGGCCCCACCGAGGCCACCGTCGGCGTGGCCACCTACGAGGTGGAAGCCGACAGCCCGCGCACCGGCCCCGTGCCGATCGGTCGGCCCCTGCCGCACGCCCGCGTGTACGTGCTCGACGAGCGGATGCGCCCGGTGCCGGTCGGGGTGGCCGGCGAGCTGTACCTCGGCGGCGACCGGCTCGCGCGCGGCTACCTGAACCGACCCGGCCTCACCGCCGAGCGGTTCGTGCCCGACCCGTACGGACCCCCGGGCGCCCGCCTCTACCGCACCGGCGACCTGGGCCGCTGGAACGCCGACGGGCAACTGATCTTCCTCGGCCGCCGCGACCACCAGGTGAAGATCCGCGGCTACCGGGTCGAGCTGGGGGAGATCGAAGCCACCCTGCGGAACTGCCCCGGCGTACGGCAGGCAGCGGTGCTGCTGCGCGACGACCGGCTGGTGGCCTATCTGGAGCCGACGCCCGGCACGGACGGGCCGGACCCCGCGCGCCTGCGCCGCCGCCTCGCCGACCGGCTGCCCGAGCACATGGTGCCGACCCGCTGGATGGTCCTGGACCGGCTGCCGCTGCAGGAGCACGGCAAGGTCGACCGGCGGGCCCTGCCCGAGCCGACCGACGCGCCGCCGGGCGGCGAGCGGGTGGCGCCGGTCGGGCCGGTGGAGACGCTGGTGGCCGGCATCTGGCGGGCCGTGCTGGGGGTGGCCGAGGTCGGCGCCACCGACGACTTCTTCGACCTGGGCGGGCACTCGCTGCTGGCCACCCAGGTGGTGGCCCGGCTGCGCCGGGAGCTGCCCGTCGTCGTGGGCGAAGCGCCGGCGGTCAGCGTGATGGACCTCTTCCGCCACCGCACCGTACGCGAGCTGGCCGCCCTCGTCGCCGGGGCCGGCGCCGGCCCCGCCGGGCTGCTGCACGAACTGACCCCACCGGTGCCGTCCGCCGACCGGGTCGCCACCCTGGTCTGCGTCCCGTACGGCGGCGGCAGCGCCGTGGTGTACCAACCGCTGGCCGACGCGCTGCCGGCCGGGTACCGGCTGCTGTCGGTGGCCGTGCCCGGGCACGACATCGGCCTCGCCGACGAGCCCGCGCCCATCGCCGACGTCGCCGCCGACGTCGTCGCGGAGATCCTGGCCCGGGTGCAAGGCCCACTGATCCTCTACGGACACTGCGGCCCCGGCGGCGCGCTGGCCGTGGAGGTCGCCCGCCGGCTGGAGGCCGCCGGCCGGGACCTGCTGGCGGTGTACCTCGGCTCGGTCTTCCCGTTCGCCCGGCCGGCCGGCGGTCCGCTCGGTCCGCTGCTGCGGCTGCGGCTGGCCGAACGCCTGCGCAGCGACCGGATCTACCGCACCTGGCTGCAGGCGCAGGGCACCGCCGTCGGGTCGCTCGCGCCCGACGAGGTCCGGTTCCTGATCCGGGCGATGCGCCACGACGCCGAGGTCTCCGAGGACTACTTCACCGACCTGATGCGCCAGCGGGTCACCCCGCTGTGCGCGCCCGTCATCTCGGTGGTCGGCGAACGCGACCGCAGCACCGACTACCACGAGGAGCGGTACCGGGAGTGGCACCTACTCACCGACCGCACCGCCCTGGTGGTGGTCGACGAGGGCGGGCACTACTTCCTCAAGTACCGGGCCGCCGAGCTGGCGGAGATCGTCACCGACGTGCACCGACGCCTCGACGGGCCGCCACCCGCGCCGGCCGAACCGGACGCCGCTCGGCCCGCCTGGCAGCTCGCCGCCGTCTCCCACCGGCCCGCCGGCCCCCCACCACCGGGCGCCGACACCCCGGCGGACACCGCGCCGCCGCCCAGCCTGCGCCGCTTCGGCCTGGTCGCCACCGGCCAGATCGTCTCCGGCCTGGGCACCGCGCTGACCACCTTCGCGATCCCGCTGTGGATCTACACCGAGACCGGGTCACTCGCCCGGTTCGCCCTCTTCGCCGTGCTGGGCCTGCTGCCCGGCCTGCTCGTCGCCCCGCTGGCCGGGGCACTGGTCGACCGGACCAGCCGGCGACGCGTTCTGCTGCTGGCCAACGCGGCCGCCGGCGGCGCCAACGCGGTGCTGGCCGGGCTCGTGCTGGTCGACCGGGCCGAGGTGTGGCACTTCTACCCGCTGACGGCGTGGCTGTCGGTGGCGCTGGCGTTCCAGCGCCTCGCGTTCGTCTCGGCGCTGCCGCAGCTGGTGCCCAAGCGTTACCTCGGCCACGCCAACGGCCTCACCCAGACCGCCGTCGGCCTCACCCAGTTCACCGTGCCGCTGCTCGCCGTGGCCCTGCTGCAGGCCGTCGGGCTGCGGGGCATCCTGCTCATCGACGTGGCGTCGTACCTGTTCGCGATCGGTGTCCTGGCGGCCGTGCGGTTCCCGCGCACCCTGGCGCTGCAACGACGCGAGGGCATCGGCGCCGAGATCGTCGCCGGCTTCCGGTACTCGCTGCGCCGCCGGGAGTTCCGCGCCATGCTGGCGTTCTTCGCGGCGCTGAACTTCTTCCTGTTCCCGGTGCTGTTCCTGCTCTCCCCGCTCGTGCTCGGCTTCGCCGACCTGGACGAGGTGGCCCGGGTCGCGCTCGCCGGCGGGGTCGGCGCGGCCGTCGGCGGCCTGGTGATGCTGATCTGGGGCGGCCCCCGCCGACGCCGGATGCGGGCGGTGCTGCTGGGCACCTGCGGCATCGCGGTGGCCGCCGTGCTGACCGGGCTGCGACCGAACCTGCTGCTCATCGGCGTGGGCGCCTTCGGTATCTACCTGGCCCTCGGCATCGTCAACGGCGTCTACCACACGATCATCCAGACCAAGGTGCCGGCGCGCGTCCACGGCCGGGTCTTCGCGCTCAACCAGATGGTCGCGCAGTCCACCCTGCCGCTGGGCTGGGGCGTCGTCGCCCCGTTCGCCGCCCGGGTCGCCGAGCCGATGCTGCTGCCCGACGGCGCGCTCGCCGCCACGGTCGGCGCGGTGATCGGCGTCGGCCCGGGCCGCGGCCACGGCCTGCTGTACGTGGTGTTCGGGGTGTGCATCGCGGCGACGGCGCTGGTGTCGCTGCTCACGCCGACCCTCGCCCGGTTCGACGACGAGGTGCCCGACGCGCCGCCGGACGACCTGGTCGGCATCGAGGAGCGCCGCGCCCGGGTCGCCGCTGTCCGGGACCGCCGGGAACCCGCCACCACCGGACGGAAGGCCGCCTGACATGACCGCGACGACCACCGGCCGGGCCACCCTCCGTACCGTGCCCGAGCTGCTCGACTGGCGTACCAGCCTGCACCCCGACCAGGTCGCGGTCGAGGTGCACGGCGTGGCGACGCTGACCTTCGCCCAGTGGTCCGCCGGCGCGACCGCCGTGGCCGCCGCGCTGCGGCACCGGGGCCTGTGCCGCGGCGACCGGGTCGGCCTGCTGTTCGGCGCCCGCGACTGGACCCGGTTCGCCGTGGCGTACTGCGGGGTGCTGCGGGCCGGCGGCGTCGCCGTGCCACTGTCCGACCGCCTCGCCGCCGGGCAACTCGGGTACGCGCTGACCCACTGCGCGGCCACCGCCGTCCTGCACGGCAACGACACCCCCGCCCCGCCGGTACCGCCCGGCGTGTCGACCTGGACGGTGGGTGACCTGCTCGCCGGCCCCGGAACCGGCCTCGACCCCGCCGGCCCCCGCCCGGGCGACCTCGCCCAGATCCTCTACACCTCGGGCACCACGGGCCGCCCGAAGGGAGTGGCCGCCACCCACGCCAACCTCACCGTGGGCGCGCCGACCCACCCGCGCCGGCTGGCGCTGGCCCACTCGCAGCGGTTTCTGCACGCGTTCGCCATCGGCACCAACGCCGGGCAGACCATGCTGGCCAACGCGCTCACCGCGAAGGCCGCCGCGTTCACCCTGCCCCGGTTCACCCCGGCCCGGTTCGCCCGGCTGATCGAGACGCCCGGCACCGGGACCGTCTTCGTCGTCCCGTCGATCGCCGTCGAGCTGCTCGACTCCGGGGCGCTGCGCGGGCGGGACACCGGCGCCGTGCAGCTCATCGGCTCCACCGCCGCCCCGCTCGCCCCCGCGGTCGCGGCCCGGCTGGCCGAGGCGTTCCCGCAGGCCACGATCGTCAACTACTACACGTCGACGGAGGCGGCCCCGGCCCAGACCACGATGATCTACGACCCGTCGCGCCGGGACGCGGTCGGGCGGCCGGTGGGTGGGCAGTTGATGGTCGCCGACGCCGACGGGAACCCGCTGCCGGCCGGGGCCACCGGCGACGTGTGGCTGCGGGCCCCCCACCCCCGCGCGTACTACCGCGACGACGCGGCCAACCGGGCCACCTTCCGCGACGGCTGGGTCCGGATGGGCGACGTCGGCCGGATGGACGCCGACGGCTACCTGTACCTCACCGACCGGCACCAGGACGTCGTCAAGACCGGCGCGTTCAAGGTCTCCACCATCGAGGTCGAGGCCGCCCTGCACGAGCATCCCCTGGTCGCCGAGGCGGCCGTCGTCGGCGTTCCGCACCCGGTGCTCGGTTCGGTCGTGGCCGCCGCCGTCGTGCCCCGCCCCCCGGCCGGCCCGGACGGGCTGTCCCTGCCGGTGCTGCGCGGTTTCCTCGCCGACCGGCTGGCCGACTACCAGTTACCCGCCCGACTCCTGCTGCTGGACCGGCTGCCCCGCAACGAGGGCGGCAAGGTGCTCAAGCGGCAGCTCACCCACCTCTTCGACAACTGACCACCAGCACGACCATAGGAGCACATGTGGGTACCGCCGAGGCGACCTCCGCGCAGCACGCCGTCTGGTTCACCGAGCAGGCCGGCGTCGCCGGCACGGCCTACCACATGGCGTTGGGCGTACGGTTCGCCGCCGACCTCGACCGCCGGGCCCTCGTCGCGGCGTGCGCCGCGGTGACCGAACAGCACCCGGTCCTGGCCGCCCGCGTCGTCACCGACGACGACGGCATCCCCCACCTGGCTCCCGCGGACACGCGCCCGGCGGTCACGGTCGGCGAGTGGACCGACGCCCGCGTCACCGAGGAGGTCGCCCGCCCGCACGACCTGGGCACCGGCCCGCTGGCCCGGTTCACCCTGCTGACCGCCGCCGACGGCAGCCACCTGCTGCTCGTCACCGCGCACCACCTGGCCTTCGACGGCACGTCCAAGGACGTGCTCGTCCGCGACCTGGCCGCCGCCTACGCCGCCGCCCGCGCCGGCGGCCCGGCCGCACCGTCACCCCGCGGCGACGGGTACGCCGGCCTCGCCGCCGCCGAGCAGCAACGCGTCGCGGCCGACCTGCCCGCCGCCCGCGACCACTGGGCGCGGCACTGGTCCGGCCCCGGAGACGTCGTCCTGCCCGGCCTACGTCGGCTGCCCACCGCCGCGGAGCCCGGCGAGGCCGTGCCCCTGACCCTGCCCGCCGGCCTGGTCGACGGCGTCGACCGGGCCGCCCGGTCGATCGGGGTGACCCGCTTCGAGCTGCTGTTCGCCGTGCTGCACGCCCTGCTCGAGCGCTACGGCAACCAGGGCACACCGGTCGGGGTGGCCCTGTCCACCCGCACCGCCGACCAGGCCGACCGGGTCGGACTGTTCGTCAACGAGCTGCCCGTCGCGGTCGCCCCGGCGCGGGGCACGTTCCGCGACCACGCCCTCGCCGTCCGGGCCCGGCTACGCGAGACGTACCGGCACCGCGCCGTGCCGCTGGCCCACGCCGTGTCCGGGTTGCGGCCCGCCCCGGCCCTGACCCCGGTCAGCGTCGCCTACCGGCGGCGCGGTGCGGAACCGGCGTTCCCCGGCGTGGCCAGCGAGGTCGACTGGACCCTGTTCTGCGGCGCCGCCCGCAACGCCCTGCACGTGCAGATCGTCGACGCCCCGACAGGCGTCACGGTGAGCCTCCAGCACAGCCCGACTGCCATCGACACCGACTCCGTACGCCGGATCGGCGGGCACCTGCGCACCATGCTCGCCGCGGCGGTCGCCGAACCCGACCACCCCGTGGCGGACCTGCCGCTGCTGCCCGCCGACGAACTCGACCGGGTCACCCGCGCCGTCAACGACACCGTCCGGGCGTACCCCGCCGTGACGGTGCCGGCCCTGTTCGCCGCCCGGGTCGCCGCAGAACCGGACGCGCCGGCCCTGGTCGACGGCGACATGACGCTGACCTACGCCCAGCTCGACGCCGCCGTCCTCCGGCTCGCCGCGCTGCTGCGCCAGCGCGCGGTCGGCCCCGGCACACTGGTGGCCGTCGCGCTGGACCGCTCCTGGCAGGCGGTGGTGACCGTGCTGGCGGTGCTGCGCTGCCGCGCCGCCTACCTGCCGGTCGACCCGGGCAACCCGCCGGCCCGGCGGGAGGCGATCCTCGCCGACGCCGCCCCGGCGCTGGTCGTGACAGGCTCTGCCGCCGAGACGGACCGGCCCACCCTCGCCCTCGACGGGACCGACCTGCTCCACGGCCCGGTCCCGACCGGTCCCGCCGACGGGCCGCCGCACGCCGACGACCTCGCGTACGTGCTCTACACCTCCGGGTCGACCGGCCGGCCCAAGGGCGTGGCGGTGCGGCACGACGCGCTGGCGAACCTGCTGCTGGGCGTCCGCGACCTGCTGGGCAGCGGGCCACAGGACCGGTGGCTGCACCTGACGTCGCTGTCGTTCGACATCTCCACCGTGGAGGTGTTCCTGCCACTGGTCACCGGCGGCCGGGTCGTCGTCGCCTCGGCCGTCAGCGCGCTGGACGGCGCGGGCGTGCTGCGGCTGGTCCGCGACACCGGCGTGACCCACGCCCAGGCCACCCCGTCCGGCTGGCGGGTGCTGCTGGACGCCGGCCTCGGCGTGCCGGCCCCGGACGCCGGGGGCACGCCGCCGCTGGTCGCGGTCGCCGGCGGGGAGGCGCTGCCGGTCGCCCTCGCGCGGGACCTGCGGGCCCGCACCGCCCGCCTGGTCAACGGGTACGGGCCCACGGAGGCGACCGTCTACGCGACCATGGCGGAGATCCCCGCCGGTCCCGACGAGGTCACCATCGGTCGGCCGCTGCCGAACGTGCGGGCGTACGTCCTGGACGAGGCCCGCCGACCGGTGCCGCTCGGGGTGCCCGGCGAGCTGTACCTGGCCGGCGCGGGGCTGGCCGTCGGCTACCTGGGGCATGACGACCTCACCGCCGAGCGGTTCGTGCCGGACCCGTTCGGGCGGGCCGGCGAGCGGCTCTACCGCACCGGCGACCGCTGCCGGTGGCTGCCCGACGGGCGGATCGAGTTCCTCGGCCGCATCGACGACCAGGTCAAGATCCGGGGGCACCGGGTCGAGCTGGGGGAGATCGACGCCCGGCTCCTCGATCATCCGGCCGTGGCCGCGGCAGCCACCGCGCTGCGGCACGACGCGGACGAGCCGCGCCTCGTCGCGTACGTGGTGTGCCGCGCCGGGGCCGCCCCGCAGCCGGCGGAGCTGCGACAGCACCTGGCGCTGAACCTGCCGCAGGCCGTGCTGCCCACCGACTACGTGACGCTCGACCGACTGCCGCTGAACCCGAACGGGAAAGTCGACCGGGCCGCACTGCCCGCCCCCGCGCCCCGGGAACCGGCCGGGGCGGCCCCGGGCGGGACCGCCGCCGACGGAACCGGCGACGACCCGGTGGTGGAGCAGCTGCGCCAGATCTGGCAGGAGGTGCTGCGCATCCCCGACATCGGTGTGCACGAGGACCTGTTCGACCTGGGCGGGCACTCGCTGACCATCACCCGCATCAGCGGCCGGATCCAGCAGCGGCTCGGGGTCGAGGTGCCCCTGGACGACTTCTTCGACACCCCGACCATCGCCGAGATCGCCGAGATCGTCCGGCAGTCCGCAAAGGAGTTCTGACATGAGTGGCACCGACCTGCGCGAGCGGATCGCGGAACTGGTGAGCGAGGCCACGACCGGGGAGGTCGCGGCGGCCGACGTGCTGGCCGGCGGGTCGATGGTCGCACTCGGCGTGGACTCCCTCGGCCTGCTGCGCCTGGTCGACGCGATCGAGCTGGAGTACGGCGTCGAGGTGGACCTGAACGGTCCCGGCCGCACCCTGGACACCCTCGACGACCTCGTGGCGCTGGTGAGCGTGGCAGGGGCCGGGCGAGCTGCCACCGGATCCGGTGGGACGGGTGGGCCGCTGAGCTGATCCGCCGCGTCCCATTCCCACCGTCCGCGACGCGGAACGTTCGACGGGTCGCGAGCCGTGGCCCGGTCCGGAGGATCGCGGTGGCTGGCGTGGCTGTCCATCATTGGTGTCATGACGTCAGTGAGTCGCCAGCGGGTAAGGAATGCGGACGGTCGAGCGCACAGTCGTGTCGAGCAGCGACTGATCAAGTCCGTCGCCCGCGGCGAAGTGCTCGACCTGGCCGGTGACGGGCCGGTCGACGAGGCAGCGATGCGATCCTGGGGCGATGAGCGGACGGTCTCGGCTTCGGTCATCCGTGAGCTCGTCCGCGGGCGTCTGGTCAGTGAACCCGACCCACACGGCCTGCGGCTACGCGGAGCCCGGATCGCCGGTCAGATCGATCTGGAGAACATCAGCAGCAACCTGGCGCTGGAGCTGCGCGACTGTCTACTGCCCAGCGGCGTGAATCTCCGCAACGCCCAACTGTCGGCGGTTGCCTTGACCGGGTGCCGCATCGAGCAAGCGGCAGACTCGGACGACGCGCCAGTCGACGCCACACGCTTCGCCGCGCGGGTGCTCTCGCTCGAAGGGAGCACCGCCACCAGCGCCAGCGAGCAGGGCACGGTCCGGCTGCTCGCTGCCCACCTCGGCACGTTGGACTGCAGCGGAGCGCGGATCGAGAACGCCACCGGACCCGCCCTCGACGCCGACGGCCTCCAGGTCGACCAGAGCGTGTTCCTGCGCGGGTCCACCGCCACCAGCGCCAGCGAGCGAGGCACGGTTCGGC
The DNA here is from genome assembly GCF_040679695.1 of Micromonospora sp. NPDC052213. Classification (NCBI taxonomy): domain Bacteria; kingdom Bacillati; phylum Actinomycetota; class Actinomycetes; order Micromonosporales; family Micromonosporaceae; genus Micromonospora; species Micromonospora sp. NPDC052213. Next base: position 1,418 of record NZ_JBFAVI010000114.1, on the reverse strand, counting down.
TACTCGGTGCCCACCTCGGCGGTCAACTGAACTGCAGCGGAGCGCGGCTGCAGAACACCACCGGACCCGCCCTCAACGCCGACCACCTCCAGGTCGACCAGGACGTGTTGCTGCGCGGCGGGTTCACCGCCACCAGCGCCAGCGAGCAGGGCACGATCCGGCTACTCGGTGCCCGCCTCGGCACACTGGACTGCACCGGGGCACGGCTGCAGAACACCACCGGACCCGCCCTCGAAGCCGACCACCTCCAGGTCGACCGGGACGTGGCCCTGGACGACGGGTTCACCGCCACCAGCGCCAGCGAGCTGGGCACGATCCAGCTGCCCGGCGCCCACATCGGCGGCGTCCTGTACTGCGGCGGGGCACGGCTGGAGAACACCACCGGACCTGCCCTCAACACCGACGGCCTCCGCGTCGACCAGGACGTGATGCTGGACGACGGGTTCACCGCCACCAGCGCCGACGGCCAGGCGGTGCTGGTGTTGACCGGTACGCGGATCGGCGGGACCTTCCGCCTCGACACCGACCGAACGACGCACACGGCACCGGACCGAGGATCACTCATCGAGTTGGACGGGCTCACCTACAGCGGGCTGCCGCGGCCGGCGTCACTGCCGCGCTGGCTGACCCTGCTGCGCGAGCACACCCCCGGCTACGCCGCCCAGCCCTACCAGCACCTCGCCGCCGCCTACCGCGCCGCCGGCCACGACCGCGACGCCCGCACCATTCTCATCGCCCAACGCCGCGACCAGATCCAGCGCGCCGGACTGGCCGGCTCCGAACGGGCCTGGGGCCGCCTCACCGGCATCACCCTCGGATACGGCTACCAGCCCTGGCGCGCCCTGCTCCTGCTCCTCGCCACGCTTGCGACCGCAGTCACCCTCAGCGTCACCAGCGGCCACCACGGCGGCCTCGCCCACAAGCCGGCGACCACTGGAGAAGCCGCAGCCACCGCCTGCACCACCATCGACCAGATCGGCGTGGGCCTCGACCTCGGCACCCCACTGATCAAAACCGGCGCCCGCGACCGCTGCCAACCCACCAACACCCCCGCCGGCCAAACCCTCACCATCGCCAGCTGGGTCCTGCAACTGCTCGCCTGGACCTTCGCCACCCTCTTCATCGCCGGCTTCACCAGCGCGGTCCGCAAAACCTGACCCATGTCACGCTGAACCACCAACGCCAAGGGAACTCGCTCCGATCACATGCGCGCTCCTGCCAGTCAAGCGCCCACGCGAGTGGTCAGCCCCAGCGGCCCCGCCGCTTCCCAACGGTGGCGGGCCGCGCAAAGAGGGCTGACCGCAACTCCGTTTCCGCATTTGCCGATGACAGGACGTTCGAGCTGGCGTGTGCTGGATCGCTGCAATGTCAGCCTCGGGACTCGCGCAGGATCTGCCACTGCCTCCAGGCGAGCTCGG
>NZ_JBFAVI010000113.1:0-22452 GCF_040679695.1 Micromonospora sp. NPDC052213 | reverse complement strand
GGGCGGTCAGGCTTGATCCCTGCGCCGGGCACGGCGGGCCACACCCCGTCGGTGGTCGCGTGCCGTCCGTGCCTGGCTGTCCGTTATCCGGCAAATGGGCTCGGAGGCCCGTCGGGAGGCGACGGTCCGGGTGGCGGTGTCCCGTGGGTCCGGTTTCGGGTGTGACCGGGGGCATCGTGGGCGCGGAATCGTGGCCGGGCCGGGGTCGTTACACCATGCGTACGGCCGAGCAAGGCCGCGCCGCCTCCGGGTGGCGGGGTGTGGGTCCCCGGAATGATGGTGGGCGGCCGGTCGTTACACATGGTCCCGGCCCGTGAAGGGCGACCCCCTCGCCCCGCGCGACACGGGCCACTGCCGGTCTCTGGATGGCCGGTTCTGATTCTTCCTGGCGCGGCACGCGCCGGATCCCCCGAGTTTGTTGAGCGCCGGACGGTGCTTGCACCCCTTCGCCGACCCCCCTCGGCGGTGTGTGGTGCCAACCCCCGAATGGAGCATCTGATGAACACGATCATGCGTAAGAGCGTTCTGGGTATTGCTGGTCTGGCTGTTGCCGGTGGTCTGGCCGCTGGTCCGCTGAACCACGCCGACACCACTCCCGTGGCGGCGACGCCGGTCACCGCTGTGGCCGTGGCGGCGGACAAGCCGGCCGTGGACAAGTCGAAGCTGATCCCGCACGGTGTGCAGGGCGCGCAGTCGCGGATCGACCTGTCGGACGAGCAGGTGGGTAACGTGAAGGCGATCATCGCGGCGACGAAGAAGGCCGGGATGGACGAGCGGGCCGCGGTGGTGTCGATCGCGACGGCGCTGCAGGAGTCGAAGCTGGAGAACCTGGGTCATCTGGGTGACCGCAACGACCACGACTCGCAGGGCCTGTTCCAGCAGCGCCCGTCCAGCGGGTGGGGCACGGTGGATCAGATCACCGACCCGGAGTACTCGACGATGGCGTTCCTGAAGGGTCTGAAGCAGGTCGACGGGTGGCAGGACATGCCGCTGACCGATGCCGCGCAGACGGTGCAGGTGTCGGCGTACCCGGACCACTACGCCCAGTGGGAGCAGCAGGCCGCCGACCTCGTCGCCGAACACTGGAACAGCTGACACACAGTGCATGACGCCGCTGGCCGGTACCCCGCACGGGGTGCCGGCCAGCGGCATTTTCGCGTCACGAGCGGGCGGGCACGCACCGGGTCCGGGGCCGGGGCGGTCGCGTGCGGGTGCGGCGGTCAGCGGCGGTGGCCGAGGGCGACGTCCACCAGGGCGGCGACCAGCGCCAGCGCGATGACCGCGGCGGCCAGCAGGAGGGAATGCCGGAAGGCGAGGGCGTAGTCGCCGTCGCTGCCGGCCAGCGACGAGAAGAAGACCGAGCCGACGGCGGCGATGCCGGCGGCGGAGCCGATGCGTTGGCCGGTCTGCAGCATGCCCGCGCCGCTGCCCGCCTGGGGCACCGGCACCTGGGACAGGGTGAGGGTCTGGTTCGGGGCGATCACCAGGCCGCTGCCCAGCCCGGCCACCAACAGCGGCGCCGCGGTCAGCCACGGCACCACGGCGCCGGCGGGCGCCAGGGCGAGCACGCCGACCACCGCGACGAGCCCGACGACCACGGTGAGCAGCCCGACCGCGACCAGCGGCCGGCCGAAGCGGTTGACGATCCGGCCGCCGAGGGCGGACGCCGCGGCCGAGCCCAGCGCGAACGGGGTGATGGCCACGCCGGCGACCAGCGCGCTGTAGCCGAGGCCGTTCTGGAGGTAGAGCGTGAAGACGAAGAAGATCGCGGTGAACCCGCCGAAGTAGACCAGCGCGATCAGTGATCCGAGGGCGTACGACCGGAAGCGGAACAGGCGCAGGTCGAACAGCGGATCCCGGCGCCGGGCGTACCACCGTTCCCAGGCCCCGAAACCGGCCAGGGCGAGCAGCCCGGCCGGCACCAGCAGCCACTTCGTGCGGCCCTGCCACTGCTGCTGCTGTACCAGCGGCAGCAGCACCAGCAGCACGCCGAGCCCGAGCAGCAGCACTCCGGCGGGGTCCAGCCGCCGGTGGTCCGCGGGGCCCGCCCGGCGGCCGGGGAGCAGCCGCCACCCGAGGACCACCGCCACGATCCCGACGGGCACGTTGACGAAGAACACCCAGCGCCAGCCGTGCTCCTCGCCGCCGATGGCGATCAGCAGGCCGCCGAGCAGCGGGCCGACGGCGGTGGAGATGCCGATGGTGGCGCCGAGCAGGCCGAACGGGCGGCCCCGCTCGGGCCCCCGGAACAGCTCCTGGATCAGGCCGGTGACCTGCGGGTTGACCAGCCCGGCGGCGGCGCCCTGGAGCAGTCGGGCACCGACCAGCCACGCGGGGGAGGCGGCCAGCCCGGCGAGGGCGCTGGCGAGCGTGAACAGGGCGATCCCGAAGACGAACGCGGTGCGCCGGCCGCGCGCGTCGCCGAAGCGCCCGGCGGGAACCAGCACCAGCCCGAACGTCAGGGCGTACCCGGAGAGCACCCACTGCAGTCATCCGGCATCTTACGGTCCGTCATCCTGCGCAAACGGTGCGGATCGGCGGCGACCGCAGGCCGGCAGCCGACCGGACTTCCCGGTCGACCGCCCCCTTGGCCGGCGTGTGGTTCATGCCCGGTCATTCCATATTCGACCGTCTGCGCCGATCGTCATCGGCATCGCCGGACAGGCCGTTCATCCGGATGTTCACCTTCTGGAGACCGCACGTCACGCAACACCGCATAACCCGACATATAGCTCCAATTGCCTCCCTACTCTCGTCCGAGTGGTCGTCTACATTCACGACGGTGGGTCGCCCGCCGTCCTCAAGGGACTTTCCGTCCCCGCCGCCCGCTCCGTCGCCGCCCCGGCCCTCGTCGACGCCACCGGGCGGCGACATCGACCGGCGCGCCGCAGCCGCGTCCCCGCCGCGGCAGGCCCCCTGACGCACCTCTCGGCCGTCGCGGCCACTGTCCGGTCGGGACCGGCGCTCCCGACCCGCGTCCCCCGGGACGTCGACGCCCGCCCCATCGGCGCGCGACCGATCAGCCCCGGCCGGTAGCAGGCGCAAGCGCCGGCTGATCCCGCCGGCGGTCGGCGGTCCAGCCGACACCCGTCCCAACGATTCGCCACTTCCGTGACGCCTCACGGGCTTCACGGCGATCTCGCTGTCCATACGCACCTGCCCTGCGGGTGGCCCCTGTCGGACATCCCCGCCACCGCTCCGGTGAATGACGGGGTTTGCACAGGCGTCCGCCGCACGGCACCGGTTGCTCGCCCGTAATCGACGCAGGAGGTTCGCGGTTCCGTGGAACAGGTAGGTCTCACCGGTACGCCCACGTCTCCCCCGGCGCCGGAGCGTCTTCCGGACGCGGAGGCGCGCGTCGCGGTCGGCTCGCTGGTCGTCGATGCCGTGCGGGGGCCGTGGGACGAGGGCGGCGTCACGCGCACGCGGCGCCTGCACCACGTGTTCGAGTCCGCGTGCGACCGGAACCCGTCGGCCATCGCGCTCGAGTGCGGCGATGCGCGGTTGACCTACCGCGAGTTGGACGAGCGCGCCAACCGGTTGGCCCACCACCTGCGCGCGCTCGGTGTCGGCGACGGCTCGCGGGTGGCCATCCTGCTGCGGCGCTCCGTCGAGACGTACGTGGCGTTGCTGGGCGTGGGGAAGGCCGGCGCGGCGTTCGTGCCGATCGACCCCGAGTCCCCGGCCGACCGGGTCGCCTACATCGCCGAGGATTCCGCCGTCGACCTGGTGTTGACGTCCTCGGCGCTCGCCGACCGGGTGGGCGACCGGCCGGTCCTCGTCGTCGACGAGTGCGCCGCCGAACTCGCCGCCGCGCCCGGCGACCGGCCGGAACTCGGCGGCGACGGCAGCCAGGACCCCGGTGCCTACGTGATCTACACCTCCGGGTCGAGCGGTCGACCCAAGGGCGTCGACGTCGCGCAGTCGAGCATCTGCAACTTCCTCGACGTCGTGCCCGGCGTGTACGACGTGCGCCCGACGGACCGCGTCTACCAGGGCATGACGATCGCGTTCGACTTCGCGATCGAGGAGATCTGGCCGACGTGGGCGGTCGGCGCCACCCTGGTGGCCGGCCCGAACGACTCGCGCCGCCTCGGCGCGGAGCTGGCGGACTTCCTGGACGAGGCACGCATCACCGTCCTCTACTGCGTGCCCACCCTGCTGGCCACCGTTCCGCGCGACCTGCCCCGGATCCGCAACCTGCTCGTCGGCGGGGAGGCCTGCCCGGGGCAGCTGGTCGAACGGTGGAGCCGGCCCGGCCGGCGGATCCTCAACACCTACGGGCCGACCGAGGCCACGGTCACCGCGACCTGGGGCGAGCTGCTCCCCGGGCGACCGGTCACCATCGGGCGGCCCCTGCCGACCTACTCCGTGGTGCTGCTCGACGAGCAGCGGCAGCCGGTCGCCGACGGCGAGGTGGGTGAGATCTGCATCGGCGGCCCCGGGGTGGCGCGCGGGTACGTGGGGCGCCCGGACCTGACCGCCGACCGGTTCATCGCGCACGCCCTGGCACCGCCCGACGGTCGGCTGTACCGCACCGGGGACCTCGGTCGGATCACCGAGGACGGCGAGATCGAGTACCTGGGCCGGGCGGACTCCGAGGTCAAGATCCGTGGCCATCGGGTGGACCTCGGTGAGATCGAGAGCGTGCTGCTGGAGGACCCGGGGGTGGCCGAGGCCGTGGCGGCGCTGGTCCCGGTCGCCGACGCCCCGGACGCCCCCCACGAGCTGGCCGCCTACCTCGTCGCGCACGACAGCGACGAGAGCGGGCGCGAGGAACTGGTCGCCCGGCTGTGCCAGACCCTGCAGACCCGGCTGCCCGGTTACATGGTGCCCTCCTTCCTGGACGTCGTCACCGCGCTGCCGACCATGCCCAGCGGCAAGGTCGACCGGAAACGGCTGCCCCCGCCGAACCGCCGGCTCACCCTCGCCACCGGCCCCGTCGTGGCCGCCGAGGGCGAACTGGAGGAGCAGGTACGCGCGGCGTGGGCGGAGGCGTTCGGCATCGAGTCCGAGGCGCTCTCGGTCGAGGCGGACTTCTTCGCCGACCTCGGGGGGCACTCGCTGCTCGCGGCGCGGGTGGTGTCGCTGCTGCGCGCCCGCAAGGTCGGCGTGAGCCCGGCGGTCCGCGACCTGTACGCCCACCCGACCGTACGGGGCATGGCGGCTCATCTCGGCGCCGCCGATCGGACCGTCGCGCCCAGCGCTCCGCCCCGCCCCGCCCCGGTGCGGCACAGCAGCCGGCGGATCGCGCTGGCCGGGTCCGGCCAGGCGGCGGTGATCTACCTGCTGCTGCTGGCGGTCACGCTCCCCGTCTCCTACGTCTACACCCGCAACGACGGTTTCGTGTCCGTCCGCGTCCTCGTGGAGCTGATGGTCGCGATCCTGCTCAGCTACCTCGGCGTGCGGTGGCTGCTGCCGGTGCTGCTGGCCCGGCCGTTGGCCGCGGGCATCCGGCCCGGCCGGTACCGCCTGTGGGGCCCCACCTACGTCCGGCTCTGGGCGTTGAACACGCTGCTGGCGGTCGGGCCGTTGCCCGTGCTCAGCGGTTCTCCGCTGATGGCGACCTACCTGCGGCTGCTCGGTGCCCGGATCGGCCGCCGGACCACGATCGCGACCAGCGCGATCAGCCTGCCGACCCTGATCTCCGTCGGGCGGGGCGCCTCGGTCGGCTACGGAGTCTCGCTGCGGCCGTGGCGGGCGGAGGACGGCTGGGTCGTCGTCGGGCCGGTCACGATCGGGGCGGACGCCTTCGTCGGCGCGAACGCGGTCCTCGAGCCCGGCGCCTCGGTCGGGGCGGACGCCGGCCTCGGCGAACAGTCCGTCCTCGTCCACGGCGAGACGGTGCCGCCCGGGGAGCGTTGGGCGGGCTCGCCGCCGGCACCGACCCCCCGGCTGTCTCCCACCGCGGAATCGCTGCTCAGCTACCGCCGCCTGCGGCGTGGCTGGCGCGTGCACCACATCGCCGCCGCGCTGCTCGGCCTGGTCGGGCTGGAACTCATGGCGATCGCGATGATCCTGCCCAGCGTGGCGCTGGTGTGGTGGGTGCTGCTGACCCGTGGTCTGCTCGCCGGCCTGGTCGCGACCCTACCGGCCGGGATCGTCTACGTGCTCACCGTCTGCGCGTTGGTCGCCGCCGGCAAGCGGCTCGTGCTGCCGCGGGCGCCGGTCGGCATTCACCACCGCGTCCACTCGATGCTCGGCGTGCGCAAGTGGATCGCCGACAAGCTGCTCGAGTCCAGCCTCATGTTCACCAACTCGCTCTACGCGACCCTCTACACCGGGCCCTGGCTGCGCCTGCTCGGTGCCCGGGTCGGCCGCGGCGCCGAGGTCTCCACCGCCGCGCACCTGGACCCGGACCTGCTCGCCCTGGGATCGGAGAGCTTCGTCGCCGACATGGCCAGCCTCGGCGCCGCGACGTTCGCCAACGGCCGGATGGCGTTCCTGCCCACCACGGTCGGTGACCGAGCCTTCGTCGGCAACGCCGCGTTCGTACCGGCCGGCACGGTGCTGGGCGAGGGGTCCCTGATCGGCGTCGGCACGCTCCCGCCCGACGACGGCGTCCCGGAGGGCACATCCTGGCTGGGTTCACCGGCGATGCACCTGCCGGCGCGCCAGAGCAGCGGATCCTTCTCCGAGGAGGTGACGTACCGCCCGCCGCGCCCCGTGGTGGCCCGCCGGCTGTTCGTCGAGTTCTTCCGCGCGACCCTGCCCGCATCGGTGCTCGGCGCCAGCTTCTACCTCTACCTCCTGGCGCTGTCCCAACTCGCCAACGGTCGGGACCTGCTCGTGCCGGCGCTGGTGTCGCCCTTCGTCGCGATGACGTCGAGCGTCGCCGTGATCGCCTTCTGCGCGGCGACCAAGCGCAACGTCGTCGGCACCTACCGACCCCGGGTGGAACCGCTGTGGAGCGGCTTCGTCCGGCGCACCGAGTTCGTCACCGGCCTCTACGAGGCCGCGGCGGTCCCCGCCGGCATCGGGCTCCTGGTCGGCACGCCGTTCCTGCCGCCGCTGCTGCGCTGGTTCGGGGTCCGTGTCGGCAGACGCACCTGGATCGGCACGACGTACCTCACCGAGTTCGACCTCGTCGAGATCGGCGACGACGCGACCGTGGGCACCGAGGTGTCGCTGCAGACCCACCTGTTCGAGGACCGGGTGATGAAGATGTCCGTCGTCACGGTCGGCGCCGGCGCCACGATCGGCACCCGCGCCATCGTGCTCTACGACGCGGTCGTCGGCGACGACGTCATGTTGGGCTCGCTCTCGCTGCTGATGAAGGGCGAACACCTGGTTTCCGGGACCCGATGGCGCGGGATCCCCGCCCAGGGCGTGCTCACCCACGACACCACCGACCAACGGGCGGCCTGATGCCGCGCGGTACGGCCGCGGCTCGCACCGCGCCGCAACCGATCCCGTCCACCATCCATCCACCGAAAGGGAAGAACGCTCGATGAACAAGGCACTGCTGGTTTCCGACGCGGCCCACTTCCGCGTCGACTACGAGATCAACCCGTACATGCACACCGAGATCCAGCCCGACCACGCGGTGGCGATCCTCGAACACGAGCGCATCGTCGCCGCGCACCGGGCGGCGGGGCGCCGCATCGAGTACGTGACGTCGGCGCCGGAGTGCCCGGACATGGTCTTCACCGCCAACGCCGCCCTGGTACGGGGCCGTCGGGCCGTGCTGGGAGCACCACCACCGGAGCGCAAGGCGGAGCTGCCGTACTTCCAGGAGTGGCTGATCGACCACGACTTCGAGGTCCTGGAGGCGCCGTACCCGTTCAGCGGGCAGGGCGACGCCCTGGCCTGCGGCGACCTGCTGCTCGCCGGCTACGGCCAGCGGACCGACCGGCGGATGCACGCCGTGCTAGCGGGGGAGCTGGGCTACGAGATCGTGCCGCTGCGAACGGTGAGCCAGCAGTGGTACGACCTCGACCTGGCGGTCGGGGTCGTCGAGCCGGGGCGAACGCTCGCCTACTGCCCGGAGGCCCTCGACGAGCCGAGCCGCCATCGGCTGCGCGGCCTCGGCATGGACCTGATCGAGGTCTGCGTCGAGGAGGCGACGCGCTTCGCGCTCAACCTGATCAGTGACGGCACCACCGTGACCATGACCAGGGGGGCGCCGCGCCTGGCGACCGCGCTGCGTGAGCGCGGCCTGCGGGTCGTCGAACTCGACACGACCGAGCTCGCCAAGGGCGGAGGCGGGGTCCGCTGCACCGCGCTGACCCTCGACAACCCGCTGCCGACGAGGCCGTGATGGCGATGGGGAACGTCGGTCGGCTGCTCGCCGCCGGCGGGCGGGCGCTCGCCGGCCGTGGCCTGGCGGCCCGCTCGCCGCTGCCCGGGTCGCCGGAGCCGCCGGTGGCACTGGTGTACCGGGGGCCGGCGACGCTGCCCGGCTGCCCGGAGGCGGTGGCGGCGCTGCTCAAGTCCAGCCGTTGGGGCTTCGACGTCCGGTACGTCGGGCCGGACGCGGACGACCTGCCGCTGACCCGGCGGGCACTGGCCGGGGCGACGCTCTACGCCCAGCCCGGTGGCGGCACCCTCGAACGCGGCTACCGCCACCTGAAGCGCCACCGCGACGAGATCAGGCAGTTCGTCCACTCCGGCGGGAGGTACCTCGGCTTCTGCCTCGGCGGCTACCTCGCGGGGGCCACGCCCGGCTTCGGCCTCCTGCCCGGCGACACCGACCAGTACATCGCCTCGTCCGCCGCCACGGTCGACTCGGAGCGGAACACCGTCGTCCAGGTCTCCTGGCGCGGCCGGCGGCGGACGCTCTTCTTCCAGGACGGCCCGTACTTCTGGCTGCGCCCGGAGGCCGAAGCCGACGTCCTCGCGACCTACCCGAACGGCACCGTCGCCGCGATGGTCGCCCCCTTCGGCGCGGGCCGGGTCGCAGTCGTCGGCCCCCACCCCGAAGCCACCGACGACTGGTACGTCGACGCCGGGTTGCCGATCGCCGACCGGCTCGGCACGGATCTCGGCTGCGACCTGATCGACACCGTGATGAGGCCATGACACAGACCGTTTACCTCAGCCGCGCCGCCCTGGACCGGGCCGCCGACGCTCCGCCCGCGACGTCCGGGCGCTCCCGACTGCTCGGCGTGGACGCCGCGCGTGGCGTCGCGCTGTTCGGGATGATCGCCGTGCATTCGTTGTACCAGTCCGACGCCCTGGGTCGACCGACCTGGTCGTTCACCGTCTTCGGCGGTCGGGCGGCCGCCCTGTTCGCGGTGCTGGCCGGGGTCGGCATCGCGTTCATGACCGGTCGACGGCGGGTCCGCCTGACCGCCGGCGCGGGTCCGGTGGCGGCGCTCGTCGTCCGGGCCCTGGCCATCGGCGCGATCGGCTTGGCACTGGGCTACGCCGACGCGTCCCTGGCGTCGGTGATCCTGCCGTACTACGCGGTGATGTTCGTGCTGGCCATCCCGCTGGTGTTCCTGCCGACCTGGTTGGTGGCGTTCACCGGCCTGGCCGTGGCCGCCGGCAGTCCCGTGCTCCGCCAGCTCCTGCTGCCGCAGCTGCCGGAGCCGACCTACGACAACCCGGGGTTCGCGCATCTCGTCGACGCTCCCGGCGCGCTGCTCACCGAGCTGTCGATGACGGGGGAATTCCCTGCGGTGACGTGGCTGGCGTACCTCTGCGCCGGGCTGGTGGTGGGGCGGTTGACCCTCACCCGGATGTCGGTGATCCTCGGCCTGCTCTACACCGGGGTCGCGCTCGCCTCGGCGGCGCCGGTGGTGTCGTGGGTCCTGCTGAACCGGTACGAGGGCCTGCAGCAGATCTGGTTGACGCAGCCGAAGAGCGGGTTGACCGTGGCCGAGACGAGCGGGCTCCTCGCGCTCGGCGGGGACGGCAGCACGCCCACCTCGACGTGGTGGTGGCTCGCGGTCGACGCGCCGCACACCAGCACCCCGCTCGATCTGCTCGGCACGATCGGGAGCGCGATCGCCGTGCTCGCCGCCATGCTGCTCCTCGGCCACGTCGCACGGCGGGCGACCTCCGTGCTGCTGGTTCCCCTCGCCGCGGCCGGCAGCATGACACTGACGCTCTACACCGGGCACATCGTGTTCATCAATTCCGACCTCGACACCCTCGAGCCCATGGCCGGATACGTCGCGCAGGTCGTGGCCATCGCGCTGATCGCGACGGCGTGGTGGGCAACCGCGGGCCGTGGCCCGCTGGAAGGGCTCGTGACGCTGTTCTCGCGCGGCGCGGGTCGACTGGTCACCCGGCCAGGCCGAGCATCGCGGGGTCGGGGCGGCATGTCAATGTACGCACGGCCGGCGCCGCCTTCCGCCGACCGGCACGCGACCGCCTGGCGGCGCGGCTGAACGGCAGGGGTGCGACATGGGACGGACCAGCTCGGGCCTGCTGCGGGAAGAGACCGGGCGGATCAGCCGGCGACGCCTCGTCGTCGGTGCCGGCGCCGCCGGCACCCTGGCCGCCCTCGGGTGGGCCGGCGTGTCGGCGGTCATCGGGAACGGCGACCGGCCGCTGGCACTGGTCTACCGGGGGCCGGCCGCCTGTTCCGGCTGCGCCGAGGCCGTGGCCGCCCTTCTGCGCAGCGCACCGGGCGGGTTCCGCACCGAATACTGCGGCCCGGGCGAGCAGCGGCAGGTCTCGCGGAGCACGCTGACCGAAGCGGCGGTCTACGCCCAACCCGGCGGCGGCAACGTCGGCCCGGCCTGGCGCAGGCTGCGTGACCACGCCGAGGACGTCCGTGGCTTCGTCCGCGACGGCGGCCACTACCTCGGTTTCTGCCTGGGGGCGTACCTCGCCGCCGCCCGGCCGGGCTTCGGGCTGCTCGACGGGAAGGTCGACCAGTACATCAGGACGGCCGGGGCGAGCGTCGACAGCGCCGACGACGCGGTGATCCCCGTCCGGTGGCGCGGCAGGACCCGGCACATGTTCTTCCAGGACGGGCCGACGCTAGAGCTGCGACCCGGGGCGCCGGGCATGGTGCTCGCCACCTACGACACCGGCGCACCCGCCGCCGTCGTCACCGCCTTCGGCGCCGGGCGGGTCGGACTCGTGGGACCGCACCCCGAAGCCGACCGGTCGTGGTACGCCGACGCCGAGCTGACCAACCCGGACGGCATCCGCCTCGACCTGGGCCATGACCTGGTGCGGAGCACGGTGGACGGGTGGGCCCCGGCGTCCGGTGGGAGCTGATCGGCCCGGCGCCGTCACTCGCGCCGGTGCTGCCGGGGGAGCCAACCCATGAACCGGTCCTGGAGGGTGGTCCCGGGCGCCGGCGCCAGGTCCTGGGCGGCGGCCGCGAGGCAGGAGCCCAGGTAGACGCTGAGCATGGCGCGGTCGACCCGGTACTCCTCCAGCAACCGGGCACGCTTGGTGGTGCACGGCCAGTCGGCGCCGCAGGTGCCGCAGGTCCAGCCCGGCGTCACCGGCGCGTGATCGTCCACGGGGGACGGTGAGCCTTCCACACCACCGGTCATCGCATTCCTCTCCGGTTCACGTGGCGGCCCGCCCCCGGGCGGACCAGAGTCGACAATGGATGGGAGCCGTCCCCCTGCGACGCCCCATTCAGCGCCACGGGACGCTACGGCGTTACGCGGTTGCGGTACGTTCACCAACCATGGCCATCGCGACGCTGACCGTGGACCAGGTGCTGGCCTGGCGGACCGGCCGGCACCTGCTGCACCGACCGACGGGCGTGGACCCCGTCGACGTGGTCGGCCGGCTCGTCGGCGTGCAGGCGCAGGTCGCCTCCGCCGCCGAGCAGGCCGTCGCCGCCCGGCAGGCCGATCCCCGGCCCGGGGCGGTGGCGGCCGCGCTCGCGGGGCGTCGGCTGCTGCGCACCTGGGCGATGCGCGGCACCCTGCACGTGCTGCGCGTCGAGGACGCGCCCGCCTGCCTGTCCCTGCTGGCCGCCGGCCGGTTCTGGGAGAAGGGCTCGTGGCAGCGCACCTTCGTGACCGTGGACCGGCTCGCGGCGATCGCCGAGTCGGCCGCCGCCGCGCTGGACGGCCGGACGCTGACCCGGGAGCAGCTCACCGCCGAGATCGTGGAACGCACCGGCGACCGGACGGTCGCCGCACACCTCGACTCCGGGTGGGGGGCCGTGCTCAAGCCGCTGGCCTGGCAGGGCCTGCTGGTGCAGGGGCCGACCGAGGGCAACCGGGTCACCTTCACCCGGCCGGAGACGCTGCTGCCCGACTGGCCCGGCCTGCCCGACCCCGAGGAGGCCGCGTCCCGGGTGGTGCCGGCCTGGCTGGGCGCGTACGGGCCGGCGAGCGCGGAGACCTTCGACCAGTGGCTGAGCCGGGGCGGCTCGAAGCGGGCCGCGCTGCGCGGCTGGTTCGCCCGGCTCGTCGACGCGGGCGAACTGGTGCCGGTGACCGTCGACGAGCGGCCGGCGTACGCCCGGGCGGTCGACGTGGACGAGATCGCCGCCGCCCGCCCCGACGACGCCGTACGCCTGCTGCCCGCCTTCGACCAGTGGGTGCTCGGGCCGGGCACGAAGGACACCACGATCCTCCCGGCCGACCGACGCGCCTCCGTCAGCCGGGCCGCCGGCTGGATCTCGCCGGTGGTGGTGCACCGGGGGCGGGTGGTGGGCACCTGGGAGGCCCGCGACGGCGAGCCGGTGGTGGACCTGTGGCCGGAGTCGCCGCCGGTGCCGGCCGGCGGGCTCGACGCCGAGCGGGCGCGCGTGCGGGCGTACCTCTCGGGGAGCGGTGATGCGTGACCTGCTGCCGCCGTCGGTGGCGGTGGCGGTGGCCGGGCCGGCGGACTGGACGGGCGAGTTGCTGCCGGCCGAGCGGGCGTGCCTCAGCGAGCGGGCGGTGGAGAGCCGCCGCCGCGACTTCACCGCCGGGCGGGTGTGCGCCCGCCGCGCGATGGCGGCGCTCGGCGTGCCCCCGGCCCCGGTGCCGGCGGCGGCCGACCGGTCGCCGGTCTGGCCGGCGGGCGTGGTCGGCGCCATCACCCACACCCGGGACTACTGCGCGGCCGTCGCGGCCCGCGCCGCCGAGGTCCGGTCGGTCGGCATCGACGCCGAGCGGCACAAGGAGCTCAACTCGGGCGTACGCCGGCTGATCTGCCTGCCCGAGGAGGAGGACCGGTTCGCCCGCCTGCCGGCGGGGACCTCCTGGCCGGCGGTGGTGTTCAGCGCCAAGGAGACGATCTACAAGGTGTGGCATCCGGTCGTCGGCACCTGGCTGGACTTCCACGACGCCCTGGTGGAACTCGACCCGGACGCCGGCACGTTCACCGCCCGCATCACGCCGGCCCGGATCGACGCCGCCCCGGTGGCCGACCCGCCGACCCTGGTCACCGGCCGGTTCAGCGTCGACGACGCCCTGGTGCGCACCGCCGCCGTGCTGCTGCCCCGCTGACCCGCCACCGGGGCCATGGCCCTTCGACCCGGCACAGGACCCGTTCAGGGGACGACGCCGGGCCGCCGGAGACGCGAGGATGTTCCGTTGTCCGCGCACGGTAGCGTCAGCCGCGTTTGCCGTCGTCGTCAGGTGCCTAGGAGTACGGTGAGTCACCCCCAGCCCCCATACGGGCCGCAGGATCCCTACCAGCCGAGCCCGGAGCAGCAGCCACAGCCGTACCCGCCGGCACCGATGCCGCAGTTCCCCGCCAACCAGGGCGGTTACCCGCCCCAGCCGCCGGTCTCCGGCGGCCCCCAGCCCGCGGGCGACCCGTGGGCCCCGCTCCCGCCCGTGCCGCAGCAGCCGGCCAACGACCCGTGGGCCGCACCCCAGCCGCCGGTCTCCGGCGCGCCGCAGCCGCCGGTGTCGGGCGTGCCCGGCGAGCCGTGGGCGCAGCCACCCGTCTCCGGCGCGCCGCAGCCGCCGGTGTCCGGGATGCCGGCCGAGCCGTGGGGCCCACCGCACCAGCCGACGTCCGGGATGCCGCAGCCGCCGATCTCCGGCACGCCGTACCCGCAGGTGACGTCCGGCGCGCCCGGCTACCCGCTCGGCCCGCCGCAGCCGGTCGCGCCGCCGAACAACAAGAAGAAGACCGTCCTGATCATCGCGATCGTGGCGGTCGTGCTGACCCTGCTCTGCTGCGTCGGCGGCATCGCGGCGGTCGTCGCCGGCGCCGACAAGGCGAAGGACGACCTGGAGAAGGCCCTGCCCACCCCGGCGACCACCAACGCCGCGCCGGGCGGGGCCCCCGCCACCAGCGCCGCACCGGGCAAGGACGACGAGACCTACAACATGAAGCCGGGCGACACGCTGGTCCTCTCCGACGACGAGGGGACCCTCGAGGTCACGGTCACCCGGTTCACCACCTCCACCAAGGGCTGCCGGGAGTACGCTCCGGACCCCGACAAGGGCATGTACCTGATCGCCCACGTCACCGCCACGGTGACCAAGGGCAAGGGCTCGATCAACCCGTTCTACTTCGAGTGGGTGGCCTCGGACGGCACCACGACCAACGGCCTGGCCAGCGCGCTCTCCGGCTGCGGCGACACGCTGAGCTCCGGCAACAACCTGCGCGAGGGCAGCAAGCGTACGGGCACCGTGGTGTTCGACGTCCGCGACAAGAACGGCGCGCTGGAGTACAAGCACAGGTTCGAGAGCGCCGGCTCCTGGAAGCCGTAGTCCGCACCCGCTGACGGGAGGCCGGTCCCCTCGGGGGCCGGCCTCCCGCGCTGTCCCGGGCCGTTCGCCGCCGGCGTGCCGGTGCGCGGTCAGCGGCCCTGCTCCAGCAGGTCGGCGACCGTGATCAGCGGAGTCACCAGGGACGGCACCAGGGCCGGGTCGGCCAGCCGGCCGCGCCGGTAGGTGATCAGCTCCGCGCCGCGCACGCTCCAGGCCGGCACCGCCCCCGCCAGGTGCGCGCCGATCAGGGTCGGCCCGACCAGGGCCTGCTGACCCGGGGCCGCCGCGCCCACCCGCCACTGCCGGTCGAACTCCTCGTGCCCGGTGGCGTAGCTGTCGCTGCCGAACAGCGCGCGGCCCAGCTTCGAGAACACGTGGCGCGGCGCGACCGCCAGCGGCGGGAACTGCCGCCGCAGCCACACCGAACAGACGACGTACGTGTGGGTCTGCGAGGTGGTCGTCTGGTTGCCGTCCGCGCCGGTCGAGGTCTGCGTCTCCGTGTACGCGTACTCGGCCACCCCCACCGGGCGACCGTGCAGCATCCCGGCCAGCGCGAACCGCACGCCCCGGCGGCTGCGGCCCGGCACCCGGTCGGTCCAGGCGACCTGCGGTCTCTCGGCGTACGTCCAGCCGTACCGGGCGGCCCACTGCCGCCACCGGTCCCGCCGTTCCCGCTCCTGACGGTGGGTCGTCACGACCAGCGCGGTGAGCCCGACCCCGAGGAGGACGGCGAACGCCCCGCAGCCGGCGAACAGGAAAACGCTCATCAATCGATCCACGGGCGGCAGCGTAGTGACCGCCCGCACGCGCGCCGGCCGTCGGGACGCCGGGTTCATCTCGACGGGATGCCTCGCCTTCGTCACCCGCAGTCGCGGCGACCCCTGCTCCCACCCCTGTCGTCGACCCGGTTCGTTGAACCGCCCCCCGGCGTGCTGTTCAGTTCCCACCGGCGCGGTCGACGATGACGGTGCTGAATCTCTGCTGGCACACCGAAGAGGGATCCACAGTGAACAGAGGGAAGACGGTCCTGCGCCGGATCGGCGCGACCGTGAGCGCGATGCTGCTGGTCGCCGGGGCCGTGGTCGTCGGGGCCACCCCGGCCTCGGCCGCGAACTACTACTACGAGCTGCCGTACCCGGCCGGCGAGTCCTACCGGGTCACCCAGGGGCCGGAGGGCACGTACTCGCACGTCGGCGCGTACAACGAGTACGCCTGGGACTTCGGGCTGCCGGCGAACTACGAGGTCTCCGCCTCCCAGGCGGGCACCATCATCATGTCGAACTGGTCGCCGTACTGGCAGAACGGCATCGAGGTGATCATCCGGCACTCGAACGGCCAGTGCACCCACTACGCGCACCTGAACCGGGCGATCTACAACGCCGGCACCTGGGTCCCGCAGGGCCGGGTCATCGGCTGGTCGGGCAGCACCGGCGCGTCCACCGCGCCGCACCTGCACTTCCAGGTCATCAACTGCAGCACCCGCGTGGGCATCCCCGCCACGCTCCAGGGCTGGACGCCGTGGACCGGCACCTGGCCGGTCAGCGTCAACTACTACGCCTGACCGACGACGCCCTCCCACGTGTCCTGCTCGCCCGATGACAGCGAGCGGGACACGTGGGATTCGGCGGGTTCACCGGACGACATGGACCATCACACGGCGCACCGACCGGCCGCCGTCCCCTGACCGCCCCTGGTTCCAACCGGGCAAGGATTCGCGCGCCGACCTGCACGAACGCGGAGCCGTCCACGGCGGCACCGGCGTCGGAAAAGGCCCGTTCCAGCCGAAGACACTCAGAAGACGCTCAACCGCCTCGGTGGCCGGCCCCAGCCGCTGATCGGGGTTTCCACCGAGGGGCGGGCGGGGACGCGGGTCGGGAGACGCGGACAGCACCCTGGTCCGCCGAAGCGACAGGGAGGCGACATGAGCTTGGAGAGGGCGAAGGACAAGGTCGAGCGGGTCGCCGGCGCCGCCAGGGCGCGGATGGGCGACATGGCACAGGGCGAGCGGGCACAGGCGGAACGGGTGGCGAAGCGGGACGAGATACGGGGCAACCAGCCCGGCGAGCACGTTCAGGAGGACGCTCGGGACGCGCGGGACAACTTCACCACCTGACCCGGCACGTCGCCACGCCCCCGGCCACGCGCCGGGGGCGGTGCTCCATGTCGGGGGCTATCCGGAGAAGTCGCGTCGCGGGTCGAAGTGCCCGATGGGGTGTGCGGTCGCGCCGCTCGTCGCCAGGTCGGCGAGGATCTCCCCGACCACCGGGACGAACTTGAAGCCGTGCCCGGAGAACCCGCACGCGACGGTGACCTGCGGGTGCCGCGGGTGCGTCGCGATCACGAAGTGCTGGTCCGGCGTGTTGGTGTACATGCACGTCGCGGCCCGCAGGAACCGGCCCGGAAGGGTCGGCAGGACCCCGGCGAGATGTTGCCGCATGTCCTGCACCTCCTCCGGGTGCACCTGCCGGTCGATGGTGTCCGGCGTGCAGACCGCACCGCCACGGAAGAAGGCCACCTTGGCGCCGCCGTCGGGCCCGTCGATGGCCGGGAAGCCGTACACCTGCGTGCCGGCGGCGTCCTCGTGGATGTAGATGGGATGCCGCCCGGGCTCGAAGGGGCCGACCCCGGTCTCCGGCTGGAACCAGTACATGATCTGCCGCTCGACCGTCAACGGCACACCGAGGTCGGCGAGGAGTTCGGGCGCCCAGGCACCCGGGCAGACGACGAGCCGGCCGGCGGTGTAGGAACCCTTCTCGGTCGTCACGCGTACGCCGCCCTCGGGCAGCGCCTGCCAGCGCGCCACCGGCTCGCCGTAGCGCAGGTCGGCACCGTGCCGGGCGGCGAGGTCGAGGTGAGCGGTGACGGTCGCCTCGGGGCGCACGAAGCCGGCCTTGGCCTCGAAGAGCGCCAGCTCGTCGTCCCGGGGGCTGAACGTCGGGAAGCGGCGGCGCAGCTCACCCGCGTCGAGGATCTCGTGCGGCAGGTCCCACTCGCGCGACGCGCGCAGGCTGCCGGCGAACGCGAGGCTCTCCGGTCGGCCGACGAACACCCCGCCGGTGAGCGAGATGATCTCCCGCCCGGCGTCGTGTTCCAGCTTTTCCCACAGCTCGTACGCCCGGAGCAGGAGCGGTACGTAGGCCGGGTCCTCGAAGTACGACTGCCGGATGATGCGCGAGCCGCCGTGGCTGGACCCTTGGTCGTGCGCCCGCCCGAACCTCTCCAGACCGAGCACGCGCTGCCCCCGCGCGGCCAGATGGTAGGCGGCGCTGCTGCCCATCCCACCGAGCCCCACGACGATGACGTCGTAGACCGACATGTCCGCTCCCTCCCATATTCGGGCATCATCGGCAAAAGGTGCAGATCAGGCCCGCTGCTACCGTACGCGGGCTCGGCAAAGATCGAAAAAGGCCGTCCCCCACACTGGGAAACGGCCTTTGAACTGGGTGGAGCTGAGGGGATTTGAACCCCTGACCCCCTCGATGCGAACGAGGTGCGCTACCGGTCTGCGCCACAGCCCCTCCGCCGGCGAACCGGCGTCGGTCCCACCCGGCTTTCACCGGGCGGGCCGGCGACAAGGCTAACAGGTCGACCGCCCCCACCGCGAATCCACCCCCGGCGCGGCGGGATCTTGGCGAGAACCGACCACGGCGGAAGGGAGCGGCAACGCCGGATGCGGACATCCGGGCCGCGCCGGAAACGGACATTCAGGCCGAGTGGGTGCCGCGGCCGGACTGGTACGGGCGGCCCCGCAGGCCGCCCGTACGCCGGTAGGACACGGAGCCGCCGTTGGCCGCCGCGGGCAGGTCGGCCGGCCGGTCCAGGCCCATCGCCGCGCGGCGTACCACCTCGCGCTGGGCCGCCAGGCGGCGCTGGGCCTCCCGGCGGGCCGCCGCCCGACGGGCCTGCTCCCGCCGCACCTCGGCCTGCCGGGCGGCCAGCCAGGCCGCCTCCCGGGCCTGCGCCCGCCGCCGCCGGCGATCCGCCACCGCCCGCGCCCGCAGGTGTACGACGTACGCGACCAGCAGGGTGGCGGTGACCCCGAAGCTGATCCAGAAGCCGGGGCCGACCACGATCACGCCGATCAGCTCGACGAAGTTGAGCAGCAGCAGCGCGGCGAGCACCCGGCGCCGGCGGTAGACGGCGGGGGTGTGCTGCCGGCGGGGCGGCGGCCGGCGGCGGGTCTTCTTCTTCCCGGCGGGCGGCACGGCGCGCAGCCGGCTCGACCGGCGGGCGGCGGGCGGTGCGGAGACCGGGGCCGCGAGACCCCCCGCGTCCTTGCTCTCGGCCAGTGTGACGACGAGGGATCGGGGCGGGTGGACCGGCCGCCGCCCCGGGACAGTACGGCGCCGCCGGCGGCGCTGGAGCACCCGCGCCGTCGACTGCGCCCGCTCCGCCACCAGCCGCTCGGTGGCGTCGTACCGGCGGACCAGCGCCGGCGCGAGGGCGAGCAGGCCGGCGGCGGCGAGGACGGCGAGGAGCACCGAGGTCGGCACCCTCACCCCTCCCGTCACCGAATTCGGAGCAACCGCCGCCCGACCGCAGGATCTTCCACCGAGCGTGGTCGGGTGCGTGGATCGTACGGGTGGAGCAGCGCTTGCCACAGCTTGCAGTCACTTGAGGTTACGGGCCGCCGACGCGGATGGTGACGCGCCGCGCCGATCCCGTCCGTGGGACGGCTCACCCCGCGCTGGCGCGGATCCGGTGCCAGCGGCCCAGCAGGCCGCCCTCGGCGGCGACCTCCTCACTGGTCATCGCGTATCCGATGTGGTCCCGCCACGCACCGTCGATGTGCATGTAGCGCACGTGGTACGACTCCTCGCGGAAGCCCAGCTTCTCCACCACCCGGCGGGACGGCCGGTTCTCGGGGCGGATGTTCACCTCGACCCGGTGCAGCCCGCCCGGGCCGAAGGCGTGGTCGACGGCGAGCGCCAACGCGGTCGGGATGATGCCGCGACCGGCCACCCGGGAGTCGACCCAGTAGCCGACGTACCCGGAGCAGAACGCCCGCCGGACGATGCTGCCCACGTTGAGGTGGCCGACCAGCCGTTCCCGGCCGTCCTCGCGCAGGCAGACCGCGAACGGCATCCCCTCGCCGCTGCGCGCCGACCGGCGCTGGTCGCGGTGCACCCAGCGGAACGCGGCCGGCGAGTTCAGCTCGTGCCAGCTTCCCGGCAGGGACGACTCCCACGGCGCGAGCCACTCCCGGTTGGCGCGGCGCACCTCCGACCAGGCGGCGGCGTCCGCCCGCCGGTAGGGCCGCAGCACCACCGGGCCGTCGGTCAGCACCGCCGGCCACCCCGGTGCCCGCCCACCACCGAACAGATTCACCGCGTCAGCTTCCGCTCACGGCCGCGTCACCGCAAGCGCACTCCCGGCCCGCACCGCACCGTCCGTCCCGCCGCGCCCGGGAGGCCACGCTCACCGGCGCCGGTCCAGCAGGAGGACGTCCACGGTGGACCCGGCCGCCGCCGTGGTCACCCGCTCGCCGAGCACCAGCAGGCCGTTCGCCTCGGCCAGCCCGGAGAGGGTGTACGGCCCGCCGTTGAGCGGCTGGACCGTGTAGCCGCCGCCGCGCCGCTCGGCGACGTGCGCGGGGCGGAACTCGCGCAGCCCGACCGGGGACGAGATCGTCTCCAGCAGGTGCGCGCGGACGCTGGGCCGGAACACCGGTTCCGCCCCGGCCAGCAGGTTTATCGCCGGGCGGGCCAGCACCTCGAAGCCGATCAGGGCGGCGCCCGTGTCGCCGGGCAGGCACACCACCGGCACCTCCTCGGCGCCGACCGTGCCGAAGCCGAGGGAGGTGCCGGGATAGAGCGCCACCTCGGTGAACGCGACCGGCCCGGCCCGGGCGCCCTCCCGGCGGGAGAGGATCCGCCGCACCATGTCGCCCGGCCCGGTGCCGGTGCCCCCCGTGGTGATGATCAGGTCGGCGCGCAGCGTCTGGTCCTCCAGCAGCCCGCGCAGCCCCTCCGGGTCGTCGTCGCAGATGCCCACCCGGTACGCCAAGGCGCCCACCTCGGCCGCCGCCGCGGTGAGCGCGTGCGAGTTGGCGTCGACCGTCTGGCCGGGCTGGCTGCCCCGCCCCACGTCGACCAGTTCGTCGCCGGTGGCCACGATGACCACCCGGGGGCTGGGCCGGACCACCACGTGCCCGATGCCGGTGGCGGCGAACACCGCGACCAGCGCCGGGGAGACGTAGGTGCCGGCCCGGGCCAGCAGGGTCCCGGCGGGCAGCTCCTCGCCGGCCCGGCGCACCCCGTAGCCGCGCTTGGGGACGCGGAAGATCTCCACCGCGGCCATGCCCTGGTCGGTCCACTCGACGGGGACCACCACGTCCGCGGCGAGCGGCAGCGGCGCCCCGGCGGCGACGGAGAAGCACGCGCCGGGGGTGAGCCGCACCGGGCGCCAGCTCGCCGCGCCGAGGTCGCCGACGACGTTGAGCCGGACGTTGCGCCCGCCCGGCCCGCCGGACTGGGTCGGGACGTAGCCCACGCCCCGGCCGCCTCCGGAGATGTCCTCCCAGCGGGCCGCGTACCCGTCCACGGCCGCCTGGTCGAAGGCCGGGAAGGAGTGCGGCGCGACGACGTCCTCGGCGAGGACGTTGCCGTGCGCCTGGGTGAGGTCGAGGTCGAGCGGAGGCAGCGCGCGTAACCTGCGCAGCACGCTGCCCAGGTAGTCGGCGAGCGGCGTCAACTCGTTCGCGGCCGCCTCGGCGTCGGCCGACGCTGTCATGTACCAGTCACGCCCGACACGTCGGAGTTGACGAACTCGGCCAGCCACTTGCGGAACTCGCCGCCGAGGTCGTCGCGCTCGGCGGCGATCTGCACCACGGTCTGGAGGTAGCCCAGCGGCATGCCGGTGTCGTAGCGGGTGCCCCGGTAGACGATGGCGTGCACCGGCGTGCCCTCGTTGCGCAGCAGCTCCATCGCGTCGGTCAACTGGATCTCCCCGCCGCTGCCCGGCTTCGTGCGCCGGATCGCGTCGAAGATGCTGGCGGGCAGCACGTAGCGGCCCAGCACCGCGAGGTTGCTCGGGGCGTCCTCCGGCTTCGGCTTCTCCACCATGCCGGTGACCCGGACGACCTCGCCGATGTCGGTCAGCTCCGCCTCCGCCGGCTCGACCGATGCGATGCCGTAGCGCTTGGTCTCGGAGGGGTCGACCTCGAAGAAGGCCAGCACGACGCCGCCGGTGCGCGCCTGGAGCTCCAACATGGCCGGCAGCAGCGGCTCGGACTGCTTCACGAACTCGTCGCCCAGCAGCACCGCGAAGGGTTGGTCGCCGACGTGCGACTCGGCGTACCCGACGGCGTGGCCGAGGCCGAGCTGCTCGGGCTGGCGGCAGGTGTAGATCTCGGCCAGTTCGCTGGGGCGGCGTACGGCGGCCAGCCGCTCGGCGTCGCCCTTCTCCTCCAGCCGGGCCTCCAGGTCGGGGCGGCGGTCGAAGTGGTCCACCATCGACGTCTTGCCCCGCCCGGTGATCAGCAGGACGTCGCCGATGCCGGCCTGGGTGGCCTCCTCGACGATGTACTGCAGCACCGGCCGGTCGACCACCGGGAGCAGCTCCTTGGGCACCGCCTTCGTGGCCGGCAGGAACCGGGTGGCCAGTCCGGCGGCCGGGATGACTGCTTTGACCGCGCGGGAGCGACCGGTTGCGGCGGTCGCCGTTGAGGGGTTCGCTGAGTGCTCCGACATGCCGCGAGACTATCGGCCACGGCTCTGCCGTGGAGGGTGAGGACCGGAAGACGCGCCGCCGTTCGTGCCGGGCCGCGCGGGACCGGGTCCGGCCGCACCGCGAGATCGGACGAGCGACGTGGCGGGCAAGACTGGCTTACACTGCGGGTAGAACACGTAGGGCGGCGGCGCCTGGA
>NZ_JBFAVI010000112.1:0-22492 GCF_040679695.1 Micromonospora sp. NPDC052213 | reverse complement strand
GCCGCCCGGTCGGCATGGGCCACCCCGCCGCCACCCGGCCGGCCCCCGCCCGGCGCCACCCCGGCCGCGGTACGGGCGTGGTGGGCCGGGCTCACCCCCGCGCAGCGGCGGTGGCTGGTGGCGCACGAGGCGGCGCTCGTCGGGCGCCTCGACGGGGTGCCGGTGGCCGCCCGCGACCAGGCCAACCGCCTGCTGCTCGGGGCGCGGCGGGAGGAGTTGCTCGCCGCGCGGTGCCGGCTGCTGGAGCGGGTGCCGCGCGGGCCGGTCGAGCTGGCCGGGCTGCTGCGGGTCGAGCGGGCGCTGGCGGGGCTGGACGCGCTGACCGGGCGCCTGGCCGCCGGCGAGGCGCCCCGGGCGTACCTGCTGGGGCTGGACACCGCCGGCGAGGGCCGCGCGGTCGTGGCGCTGGGCAACCCGGACCGGGCGGCGCGGACGCTGACCCACGTGCCGGGGACGACCGCCGGCCTGGACGACGTGCCCGGCGAGCTGGGCCGGGCGGCGCGGGTGCTGTCCCGCTGCGCCGACATCGCGCCGGAGGAGGAGACCGCCGCGGTGCTCTGGCTGGACTACGACGCCCCCGACTTCCTGCACGAGGCGGCCTGGTCGGGGCAGGCCCGGGACGCGGGCCCGGCGCTGCACCGGTTCCAGGAGGGGCTGCGGGCGACCCACGACGGGCCGCCGGGCCGGCAGACCGTGCTGGGCCACAGCTACGGCTCGCTGGTGGTCGGCACGGCCGCCCGCGACCACGGGCTGGCCGCCGACGCGCTGGTCTTCGTCGGCTCGCCCGGGGTGGGGGTCGCGCACGCCGCCGAGCTGGGCCTGCCACCCGGGCAGGTCTGGGCGAGCACCGCGCCGGACGACGTGATCCGGCTCGCCCGGCCGCCGGACGAGCTGGCCCGGCAGGCGCTGCTCGCCGCGTCGCCGCTCGGTGGGGCCGCCCGGCTGGCCGGCGGGCCGGAACGCGAGCTGTGGTTCGGCCAGGACCCGGCCCACCCGGGCTTCGGCGGGCGCACCTTCCCCAGCGGCCGGCACGGGCACAGCGGCTACTGGGCGGCCGACAACCCGGCGCTGGACGGCATGGCCCGCGTGGTGCTCGGCCGCTGACGTGGCGACGCCGCGCGAGACCTCGGCGACGAACGACCCCCGGACGGGCAGCGGGTCCCCAGGGTCCCGGGCTCGGCCGGCGGCGCGGCGGGCGCCCCGCCGCCGGCCGGCGTCACTCGACCGTCACCGACTTGGCCAGGTTGCGGGGCTGGTCCACGTCGTGCCCCCTGGCGGCGGCGATCTCGGCGGCGAGGACCTGCAACGGCACGGTGGTGACCAGCGGCGCGAGCAGCGTCGGCGTACGCGGCACGTAGATCAGGTGGTCGGCGTAGCGGACGACCGCCTCGTCGCCCTCCTCCGCGATCACGATGGTCCGGGCGCCGCGCGCCCGCACCTCCTGGATGTTGGAGACCACCTTGTCGTGCAGCATGCCCCGGCCGACAGGCGACGGCACGATGCAGATCACCGGGGTGCCCTTGTCGATCAGGGCGATCGGGCCGTGCTTCAGCTCGCCGGCGGCGAAGCCCTCGGCGTGCATGTACGCCAGCTCCTTGAGCTTGAGCGCGCCTTCCAGGGCCACCGGGTAGCCGACGTGCCGGCCGATGAACAGCACGGTCGGCTCGGTCTTGAGGTCGCGGGCCAGCTCACGGACCGGCTCGATGCGGTCCAGCAGCTCGCGCAGCTTGCCCGGCATCCGGTGGAGCTGCTCGACGACGGCGGCCACCTCGTCGGCGAACTTGATCCCCCGCACCTGGGCCAGGTGCAGGCCGATCAGGTAGCACGCGACGAGCTGGGTCAGGAACGCCTTGGTCGAGGCGACGGCGATCTCGGGGCCGCCGTGGGTGTAGAGGACGGCGTCGGACTCGCGGGGAATGGTGGAGCCGTTGGTGTTGCAGATGGCCAGGACGCGGGCCTTCTGCTCCTTGGCGTGCCGCAGCGCCATCAGCGTGTCCATCGTCTCGCCGGACTGCGAGATCACGACGATCAGCGTGGACCGGTCGAGAACCGGGTCGCGGTAGCGGAACTCGCTGGCCAGCTCCACCTCGCAGGGGATCCGGGTCCAGTGCTCGATGGCGTACTTGGCGACCAGGCCGGAGTGGTAGGCGGTGCCGCAGGCGACGATGAAGATCTTGTCGACGTCGCGCAGGTCCTGGTCGCTGAGGCGGACCTCGTCGAGCATGATCTCGCCGGTGTCGGTGAGCCGGCCGAGCAGGGTGTCGGCGATGGCCTGGGGCTGCTCCTCGATCTCCTTGAGCATGAACCAGTCGTAGCCGCCCTTCTCGGCGGCCGAGGAGTCCCAGTCGATGTGGAAGTCCTTGCCGCTGGCGGGCTGGCCCGAGAAGTCGGTGATCTCGATGGTGTCGCCGGTGATGAGGACGATCTGATCCTGGCCCAGCTCCACCGCGTCCCGGGTGTGCTCGATGAACGCGGCCACGTCGCTGGCGAGGTAGTTCTCCCCGTCGCCCCGGCCGACGACCAGCGGCGAGTTGCGGCGGGCGCCGACGACGGCGCCGGGCACCGCGGCGTCGACGGCGAGCAGCGTGAACGCGCCCTCCAGGCGCTGGCAGACCACCCGCATGCCGGCGGCGAGCAGCTGCGGGCCCTCGGGGTGGCCGGCGGCGCGCAGGTCGGCCAGTGCGGCGGAGAGCAGGTGCGCCGCGCACTCGGTGTCGGTGTCGCTGCTGAACTGGACGCCGTCGGCCTCCAGCTCGGCGCGGAGCTTCGCGAAGTTCTCGATGATGCCGTTGTGGATCACGGCGACGCGGCCGTCGGGGGCGAGGTGCGGGTGGGCGTTGCGGTCGGTCGGGCCGCCGTGGGTGGCCCACCGGGTGTGCCCGATGCCGGTGGTGCCGTCCCCGATGCCGATGGGGCTGGCCGCGCAGGACGTCGGGTCCTCGGCGGCCCGCTCGGAGAGCACCTTCTCCAGGTTGGCCAGCTTGCCGGCCTTCTTCTCGGTCAGCAGCTCGCCGTCGCAGACGATGGCGACGCCGGCCGAGTCGTAGCCGCGGTACTCCAGCCGCCGCAGTCCGTCGAGGACGATTCCGAGCGCCGGGCGCGCGCCGGCGTAACCCACGATTCCACACATGTCCCGCAGCCTAACCCAGCTTCGCTCATCGTGCGTGCGCGAAAGCCGGGTAAACAATCACTGAATTTGAGCGATCGGGCTACGAGCGGGATCCGGGAGGACAAACAGCCACACCCGTACGCCGGGGGCGAAACCGGCGCGGGAAGTGGCTTGCCCGCGTCGGCCGCGTACGGCACCCTGACGGCCGCGCGCCCCGCCCGCCTTCCCCGGAGCACAGCCATGTCCCACGCCACGCCGCCGCCCGAGCCGACCCCGCCGGCAGGCCCGTCCGCACCCGAAACGGCCCCCTCCGGCCCGCGTGCCTCGGGCAAGCGCCCCCCCGCGGTGGACCTCGGCGTCGCCGCCGGCGCGGTCGTCGTCTTCGGCATCTGCGCCTGCCTCGGCCTCGCCGACCGCCTTGTCAGCACCGTCGACGGGGGCGACCCGGACCGCCCGCTCGCCCACCTGCCCCTCCCGTACCAGCAACCGACAGGCGGCGGGTGGCCGACGGCGGAGCCGGCCCCGACGACTCCGCCGGCCGTGCCGGCACGGACTGCCGCACCGGCACGGACACCCTCCGACGGGCCGGGCACGGTCACCGTCGTCTACGAGGTGACCGGCCGCGGGCCAGCCGACGTGGAGTACTACGACGCCAACGGTGACTTCGTCCAGACCGAAGGAGTCGCCCTGCCCTGGCGGATGCGGTTGCGCGCACACGACGCCGAGCGGGTGATGGTGCTGGCCACCGGCCCCGACCGGAACCGCACGATCGGCTGCCGCATCACCGTCGACGGTCGGGCCGTAGCCGCGGACGGCGGCCGGTGGCAGGTCACCTGCAACAGGGGGACGACGGGTTGAACCCGGGCCGGGAGTCCGTAGGCTGGCGGGCGTGACGACCACCGCCGATGTCGACCCGCTGGTGGCGCGGATGCGCGCGTTCGGGACGACCGTCTTCGCCGAGATGTCCGCCCTGGCCGTGCGCACCGGCGCGGTCAACCTCGGCCAGGGCTTCCCGGACACCGACGGGCCGGCGGAGATGCTCGCCGCCGCGGCCGAGGCGCTGCGCACCGGGCAGAACCAGTACCCGCCGGGGCCGGGCGTCCCGGCGTTGCGCGCGGCGGTGGCCGCGCACCAGCGCCGGTTCTGGGGGCTGGAGTACGACCCGGACGGCGAGATCGTGGTGACGGCGGGCGCCACCGAGGCGGTCGCGGCGGCGATCCTCGGGCTCTGCGAGCCGGGCGACGAGGTGGTCTGCTTCGAGCCGTACTACGACTCGTACGCCGCCTCGATCGCGCTGGCCGGCGCGGTCCGGCGCCCGGTCACGCTGCGTCCCGCCGCCGACGGCCGGTACGCCTTCGACCCGGCGGCCCTGCGCGCCGCGTTCGGCCCGCGCACCCGGCTGGTGCTGCTGAACTCGCCGCACAACCCGACCGGCAAGGTGTTCACCCCCGACGAGCTGGCCCTGGTCGCCGAGCTGTGCCGGGAGCACGGCGCGTACGCGGTGACCGACGAGGTGTACGAGCACCTCGTCTTCACCGACGCCGCCGCCGGCCACGTGCCGCTGGCGACCCTGCCCGGCATGCGCGAGCGGACGCTGCGCATCTCCTCGGCCGGTAAGACGTTCTCGTGCACGGGCTGGAAGGTCGGCTGGGTGAGCGGGCCGGCGGCGCTGGTCTCGGCGGTGCTGCGGGTGAAGCAGTTCCTCACCTTCGTCAACGCCGCGCCGTTGCAGCCGGCGGTCGCGGTGGCGCTGGCCCTGCCCGACGACTATTTCACCGGCTTCCGGGACGGCATGCAGGCCCGCCGGGACCAGCTCGTCGGCGGGCTGACCGACGCCGGGTTCGAGGTGCTGGCGCCGGAGGGGACGTACTTCGTCACCGCCGACGTCACCGCGCTGGGCGGGCGCGACGGCGTGGAGTTCTGCCGGTCGCTGCCCGAGCGGTGCGGGGTGGTCGCCGTCCCGACCCAGGTCTTCTACGACGACGCCGAAGCCGGTCGCCGGCTGGTCCGCTTCGCCTTCTGCAAGCGCCCGGAGGTCCTGACCGAGGCCGTCACCCGGCTGCGCCGGCTCACCGGCCCGCGGTGACCGACGCCTGCGCCTGACCGTCAGCCGGCGGCGCGGGTCGGGCCGCTCCCCCGCTCCGCCGGCGTCCCCGCCGAGCGGGCCGCCCGGAGTTTGGCGACCACCGCCCCGCCGTCGGCGAGCAGCACCCCCTCGGCGTCGTCGACGAAGGCCAGGTCGGCCTCGACGTGCCGACTCGCCGCCGAGAGCAGCAGGCCGACCACCGGGTCGTCGGCCCGGCGGCGCAGCCCGTCGAGGTTGCGCAGCTCCCGCATCAGGTGTCCGCGTTGGTTGCCGAGCACCGTCCGCACGGTGGCCGGGTCGCCGGACCGGGCCGCGGCGGTCACCTTGAGGAAGAAGTCGTCCCGGAACCCGCCGCTGCGCGGGCTGGGCTCGGCGAGCCAGCGGTCCAGCTCGGCGTGGCCGTCCGGGGTGATCTCGTAGACCACCCGGTCGGGTTTGACCGGCTGCGGGTGCCGTTCGGCCACCACCAGGCCGTCCCGGGAGAGCCGGTCGAGGATCTGGTAGAGGTGCCCGATGTTGAGCGGGCCCCACTGCGGGCCGACCGCCTCCTCGAAGGCGCCCTTCAGCTCGTAGCCGTAGCTCGGGCCGCCGGCGAGCAGGGCCAGGACCGCGTGCTGTATCGCCACCGTCTCCTCCGATCCGATCCGGACTGGCCCACCCCGATGGGCCTTGCATTGTCACAATGTATCGCGCACAGTGTGTTCAGCACACGGGGAGGCGCGACATGCTCAACATCGTCTGGAAGCAGCTTCGCGGCCGTGCGGGACGGTCGGTGGCGCTGCTGGTCGGCGTGCTGGTGGCGACCACCGGCTTCGTCGTCCTGACCGGCGCCACCACCACCTCACGACTCGACGTCACCGGCGCCGTCGAACGGAACACCGAGGCCGCCTACGACATCCTGGTCCGCCCGAAGGGCGCGCGCACCCCGCTGGAGGCCGAACGCCGGCTGGTCCAGCCCAACTACCTCTCCGGCCTCTTCGGCGGCATCACGATGGCGCAGTACGAGCAGGTGAAGGCGGTCACCGGGGTGGACGTCGCCGCCCCCATCGCCATGCTCGGCTACTCCACCGCCCCCGTGCCGACCCCGCTGGACCTGACCGGGGCGGTGGACCGGTCGCTCGACCGGCAGGTCATCCGCGTCGATCCCCGCTTCGTCGCCGAACGCGGCCTCTCCGGCGCGCCGGGCCGGTCCCGCTACGTGTACGTCACCACCCACCCGTTGATCTACCCCCGCTCGGACGTGTTCCACTCCGCCGACTCCACGCCGTACACCGACGGGCGCAGCTATCCGTGGGCCGACATGTGCGGTCCCTCGCCGCGCGAGGTGCTGCCCGACGGCCGCACCCGGCCCGTCTGCGACCCCCGGTACGCCCTGGGCAGCCCCGGCGCGTACTCGGAACGCGAGGAGTGGTCGCTGGTGGCCGTGCGGCTGCTCCCCGACGGCCGGTTCGAGGCCGGCCAGGGCGTCTTCCCCGACGGCGGTACGGGCCCCTCGTCCACCTCGGACCGGCTGCGGATCGCGGTCAGCCTGACGGTGCCGCTCCTGCTCGCCGCCGTGGACCCGGCCGCCGAGGACCGTCTCGTCGGCCTGGGCGGGGCAGTGGTCGACGGGCGGGCGCTGGGCCCGGACGACACCACGACCGTCAGGCGGACCGGCTCGGCGGAGATGCTCAACGTGCCGGTGCTCGCGACCAGCACCCCCTTCGTCGACGAGGAGCTGCGCGTCAGCTTCACGCGGCTGCCCGCGGCCCGACCGGCCGGCGTCGAACTCGACGCGCTGGAGCCCGCCCTGCGGCGCGGCCCCGAGCTGCCCGCCGGCGAAGCCCGGCACGACGTGGCCGCCGGCTGGCGCACCCGGCTCGCCGCGGGCCTCTCCCCGGCCGGCTGCTGTTTCGGCCAGCTCCAGGCGATGGTCCAGGCGGGGCCGACGCGGTACGACCGGCTGCCCGACGGCACGCTGCGGGTCGGTGCGCTCCCGGCGGCCGATCCGGAGGTGTACGGCGATCAGTTCACCTTCAACCCCTTCCCGCGCCCCTGGCTCGCCGAGGACACGGGGGCGCGGTCGCTGCGCAAGCTCCCGCTGAAGAAGGGCGTGCCGGGCGAACTGTACCGGGGCTGGCGGGCCGTGGGAGTCTTCGACCCGGAGAAGCTGACCGGCTTCAGCGACCTCGGGCGGGTGCCGCTGGAGACGTACGAGCCGCCGTCGGCGCAGGGCGCGGACGCCCGCAGCCGGGACGCCCTGGGCGGTCGTCCGCTGGAGCCGGGCGGCAACCCCGCCGGCCATCTCTCCGCCCCGCCGCTGCTGCTGACCAGCCTGGACAGCGTGCCGACGCTGCTGGCGGGCGGCGGCAGTCCACAGGCGAAGGCGCCGATCAGCGCGATCCGGGTCCGGGTCGCCGACGTGGGCGGCTACAACGAACGCGCCG
Organism: Micromonospora sp. NPDC052213; assembly: GCF_040679695.1. Taxonomy (NCBI): domain Bacteria; kingdom Bacillati; phylum Actinomycetota; class Actinomycetes; order Micromonosporales; family Micromonosporaceae; genus Micromonospora; species Micromonospora sp. NPDC052213. Next base: position 14,871 of record NZ_JBFAVI010000112.1, on the reverse strand, counting down.
CCGAACAGATCCGGCTGGTCGCCGAGCGGATCGCCCAGGTCACCGGGCTCGACGTCGACATCACGCTCGGCTCGTCCCCCACCCCGCAGGCCGTGGAGCTGCCCGCCGGGTCGTTCGGCCGGCCGGCGCTGCGGCTGACCGAGAACTGGTCGGCACTCGGGGTCGCCTCGGTGATCACGAAGGCGGTGGACCGCAAGAGCGTCGCGCTCTTCGTGCTGGTGCTGGTGGTCTGCGCGCTCTTCCTCGGCAACGCGGTCGCCGCCGCCGTCCGGGACCGGCGGTCCGAACTGGCGGTGCTCGCCTGCCTGGGCTGGCCCGCCCGGCGGATCGGCGCGCTGATCCTCGGCGAGGTCGCCGCCCTCGGGCTGGCGGCCGGGCTGCTCTCGCTGGCGCTGGCGATCCCGCTCGGGGCCGCGCTCGGCATCGACGTGGGGTGGCGGCGGGCGGCGCTGGCCGTACCGGTGGCGCTGCTGCTGGCGCTGGTCGCGGGCCTGACGCCAGCCCTGCGGGCCGCGCGTGCCCACCCGGCCGCCGCGCTGCGCCCGGCGGTGGCGACGGCCCGCTGGGTACGCCGGCCGCGCACCCTGGCCGGCCTGGCCCTGGCCAACCTGGCCCGCACGCCCGGCCGCACCCTGCTCGGGGCCGGCGCCCTGGCCATCGGGGTGGCCGCGCTGACCCTGGTCGCCGCCGCCGGGTACGCGTTCCGCGGCGCCATCGTCGGCAGCCTGCTCGGCGACACGGTGTCGCTGAGCGTGCGCGGCGCGGACACCATGGCCGCCGTCGCGACGGTGCTGCTCGGCGCCGCCGCGGTCGCCGACGTGCTCTACCTGAACATCCGGGACCGGGCCGCCGAACTGGCCACCCTGCGCGCGGTCGGCTGGAGCGACGCCGCGCTGGGCCGCCTGATCGGGTACGAGGGGCTGGCCCTCGGATTGCTCGGCGCGGTCACCGGCGCCGGCCTCGGGCTGGCCGGGGCGGCCTGGCTGGTCGGCGCCCTGCCCGGCACGTTGGTCACGGTCGCCGCGCTGGTGGCGGTGGCCGGTGTCCTGGTCACCTCGATGGCCGCCCTGGTCCCGGCCGCGCTGCTGCGCCGGCTGCCGACCGCACGACTGCTCGCGGAGGAGTGACGATGGAGACGACGACGGTGGGCAGCACGGTCCGGGTCGCCGGACTGGTCCGACGGTTCGGGGCCGGCCCGCAGCAGGTGACCGCGATCGACGACGTGTCCCTGGAGATCCCGGCCGGGACGGTGGTGGCGCTGACCGGTCCCAGCGGCTCCGGGAAGTCCACGCTGCTGCACATGATCGGCGCGATCGAGCAGGTCGACGGCGGCACCGTCGCGGTGGACGAACTGGAGATCACCGGGCTCGGCCGGTCGGCCCTGACCCGGTACCGGCAGCGGGTCGGCTTCGTCTTCCAGCGCTACCACCTGCTGCCCGCGCTGACCGTGCTGGACAACGTGATCGCACCGATGCTGCCCCGCCGGGGGCGGGCCGACCACGCCGCCCGGGCCCGGGAGCTGCTCGACGCGGTGGGCCTGGCCGGGCGGGAACGGGCCCTGCCGGCCCAGCTCTCCGGCGGTCAGCAGCAGCGGGTCGCGATCGCCCGGGCGCTGATGGGCTCCCCCGGGCTGCTGCTCGCCGACGAACCGACCGGCAACCTCGACTCGACCACCGGCGGGCAGATCCTCGACCTGCTGCTGGACCTGCGCGACCGGCACGGCATGACGATCCTGCTCGCCACCCACGAGCGGGCGGTGGCCGCCCGGTGCGACCGGCTGATCCGCCTCGGCGACGGGCGGATCGTCGAGGACGTGGACCTCACCGACGGCGAGGACCCGGCGGCCACCTTCCGGCGCGCCGCGGGCCTGCGCCTGTAGACCGGCAGCCGGCAGCCGCCCTGGGGGAGGGCTCGGCCGGCTCCCGACCGCCCGGGAAGGCGACGGCCCGGGCCCGCCGGTGGCGGCCCCGGGCCGAAGCGAGAAGTCAGGCGGTCGGGCTGGCGACGCGCACCGCGCCGGCGATGCGCTCGGCCGTCTCGCGGGCGACGTGCTCCGTGGCGGCCTCGACCATGACGCGGACCAGGGGCTCGGTGCCGGACGGGCGGAGCAGCACCCGGCCGGTCTCCCCCAGCTCCGCCTCGGCCCGCTCGACCTCGGCCCGGACGGCGGGCGCGGCCGCGCCGACCGTACGGTCGGCGACGGGAACGTTGACCAGCACCTGCGGCAGCCGGGTGAGCACGCCGGCCAGCTCGGCCAGGGACTTGCCGGTCGCCGCCATCCGCGACATCAGGTGCAGCCCGGTCAGCACGCCGTCGCCGGTGGTGGCGTACGCGGGCATCACGATGTGGCCGCTCTGCTCGCCGCCCAGCGCCAGCCCGGACGCCCGCAGCTCCTCCAGCACGTACCGGTCGCCGACCTTGGTCTCGACCAGCCGGATGCCCTCGCGGGACATCGCCAGGCGCAGGCCCAGGTTGCTCATCACGGTCGCGACCAGCGTGTCCTGCGTCAGCGTGCCGGCCTCCCGCATGGCGAGGGCGAGGATCGCCATCACCTGGTCGCCGTCGACCTCGTCGCCGTCGGCGGTCACCGCGACGCACCGGTCGGCGTCGCCGTCGTGCGCGATGCCCAGGTGCGCGCCGTGCTCGACCACGGCGGCCCGCAGGGCCTCGATGTGGTTGGAGCCGCACTCGTCGTTGATGTTCAGGCCGTCGGGCTCGGCGTGGATCGCGACGACCTCGGCCCCGGCCTCCCGGTACGCCACCGGCGCCACCTCGGCGGCCGCGCCGTTGGCGCAGTCGACCACGACCTTGATCCCGTCGAGACGGTGCGGCACGGTGCCGACCAGGTGCTGCACGTAGTGGTCGGCGCCGTCGAGCAGGTCGTGCACCCGGCCGACGCCGGCGCCGGTCGGCCGTTCCCAGGCGCTGGTGGCGTTCGCCGCGACGGCCGACTCGATCTGCATCTCGATCTCGTCGGGCAGCTTGTGCCCGCCGGCGGCGAAGAGCTTGATCCCGTTGTCGGGCATCGGGTTGTGCGAGGCGGAGAGCATGACGCCCAGGTCCGCCTTGGCCTCGGCGGTGAGGAACGCCACGGCCGGCGTCGGCAGCACGCCCACCCGCACCACGTTGGCGCCGGCGCTGGTGAGCCCGGCCACGACGGCGGCCTCCAGCATCTCGCCGCTGGCCCGGGTGTCCCGGCCGACCACGGCGAGCGGGGGATGGCTCTTGTCCGACTCGGCGAGCGTGTGCGCGGCGGCGACCGCCACCGCGAGCGCCAACTCGGGCGTGAGATCCGCATTCGCCCGCCCGCGTACGCCGTCCGTGCCGAACAACCGACCCATACCCGCCAACCTCCGATGAAACGGTCCAGGGAAAGGCGAACGGCCGGGCCGCCTCCCGTCGAGGGGAGGCGACCCGGCCGTTCGTCAGAAGTACAACGTGCCGCTGAAGGTCAGCGCTTCGAGTACTGAGGAGCCTTACGGGCCTTCTTGAGGCCGTACTTCTTGCTTTCCTTGACCCGGGCGTCCCGGGTGAGGAAGCCGGCCTTCTTCAGCGCCGGACGGTCGTCCGGCTCGCTGACGATCAGGGCCCGGGCGATGGCCAGCCGGAGCGCGCCGGCCTGACCGGTGGTGCCGCCGCCGCGCAGGTTGGCGATGACGTCGAACGCCTCCGGCTTCTCGGCGGTGACCAGCGGGTCCTTGATCAGCTGCTGGTGCACCTTGCTCGGGAAGTAGGCCTCGAGGTCCCGACCGTTGCAGGTGATCTTGCCGGTGCCCGGCACGATGCGGACCCGGACGATGGCCTCCTTGCGGCGACCCACGGTCTGGATCGGCCGGTCACCACGAGGCGCGCGGGCGACGGGCGCCGGCGCCTCGGTGGCCTCCTCGGGGGCAACCTCGGTGGCGGTGATGTCGGTCATGCTGATTCCTTCGCCCGCGCTCACTGCGCGATCTGCTTGATCTCGAACGGCACCGGCTGCTGCGCGCCGTGCGGGTGCTCGGCACCGGCGTAGACCTTCAGCTTCTTGATGAGCTTACGGCCGAGCTTGTTGTGCGGGAGCATCCCCTTGACGGCGAGCTCGATGGCCCGCTCGGGACGCTTGGTCAGCAGCTCGTCGTAGCCGACCTGCTTCAGACCACCCGGGTAACCGGAGTGGCGGTAGGCGATCTTCTGCTGCCGCTTGTTGCCGGTCAGCGCCACCTTGCCCGCGTTCACGATGACGACGAAGTCGCCCGTGTCGACGTGCGGCGCGAAAGTCGGCTTGTGCTTGCCGCGCAGCAGCGTGGCGGCGTGGGTGGCCAGGCGGCCCAGCACGACATCAGAGGCGTCGATGACGTGCCACTGACGCTCGATCTCACCCGGCTTCGGGCTGTACGTACGCACAGGTATACCTTGTCTCGTCGTCGGTCTGGGGTCGCGCGCCGAGGTTACCGGGCGCGCACGAACGACCAAGCGTACCTCAGGCGGCACGCCTCTGGATGTCGTACAACAGCAGGCAACGATACCCGCCGCCCCGTCGGCAGGTCAAAACGGGGTACCGCCCCGTCTGGCCCGTCACAGAGCATAGCCGGGGTCGCACCCCGACCAACCGGCGCGGGCCCGGCCGCAGGCAGACCGACCAGGTCACCCCGAAACTCACGGCGTACGCCGCGACGAAGGCGACACACGCCGCGTCCGCGCTGCCCAGGGTGCGGAACGACGGCCGGGAACGAGGAGGGCACCTCGGCCGGGCCGCGCCGGTGAGGTGTCAGAGCTGTTGCAGGATGCGCAACGCCCGGCCGACCCGGAGCATGGTCTCGGTGTCGGCGACGTCCACGCACTCGGTGAACCACTTCTTCATCGGCGAGGAGAGCCGGTCGGGCATCACCACGTACGCGCCCATCGGCACCGCCAGGGGCGAGTCGCGCAGCAGCGCCTCCTCGACCACCTCGGCCACGATGACGATCGGCACGTCGGTGGAGTTGTAGACGTCGGAGCTGATCACCAGCCCGAGCCGTTCCCGGGCGCCGTCGATGCGCCAGACCTCGCCCCTACGCAGCACGCGGGCGCCCGCCGAAGAGCACGTCGTCGACCATGCCCACCTCGCGGGCGTCGGCGAGGGCGGCGGATTCGAGGTCGAGCCCGGCCCGGCCGACGGCGGCGGCGTGCGCGGTGAAGACCTCGCGCAGCGCCTTCTCCCGGGCCGCCTGGTCCATCCACGCCGACAGGGAGAGCCCTTCGCGCTTGGCGAACCGCCGGGCCTCCTCGATCGTCTCGTCGGAGAACGACAGGGTCACCTTGGCAGTCATGCCGTGCAGACTACCCAGCGGTATGACCGGCAGTCATCCCGCTCGCCGCCAGCCGGCAAACCAGACAAAGCTCGACGATCCCGCACCTCCACAGGTCCGGCCTCCGAGGCCGCCCGGTCAGCCGGCCGCCTCGGCGTCGGTCCCACGTCGGCCGCCGAACACGGCGAACCGCCACTGCTTGAAGAAGCAGTCGACGTCGGCCAGTCCCGCCTCGGCCAGCCAGCGGCACTGCGCGGCGACCGGCGCCGGTCGGTCGTACGCCATCCGGCCCTCGGCGGCGGCGATCTCCTCGGCGTCGGAGCCCAGCGCGGCGATCTGCGCCAGCCACACCTCGTGGTAGCGCCGGTCGAGTTCCGGGGTCGGACCGGCGACCTGCTCGGCGTTGACGAACACGCCGCCGGGCGCCAGCGCCGCCGCCGCACGCCGGTAGAGCGCGCGCTTGCCGGCGTCGTCGAGGTGGTGGATGGCCAGCGCGCTGACCACCGCGTCGTAGCGACCGGCGGGCAGCGGGTCGGCCAGGTCGGCCGTCACCGTGCGGTGTGGCACCGACCGGGTCCGCAGGTGTCCGGCGGCGACCGCGAGCATGGCCGGCGCGGCGTCGACCAGGGTCAGCCGCACCCCCGGCACCGCCGCCGCGAGCAGCAGCGACAGCAGCCCGGTGCCCGCGCCCAGGTCCAGCACCTCGGGGGTACGCCCCGACGCCAGCGCGGCCCGCAGCGGCGGCGCGGCCACCTCCACGGCCGTGCCGTAGAACGCGTCGAAGCAGGGCACCAGCCGCCGGCGGGCCTCGTCGTAGCTGCCGGCAACCGCGTCGAAGGCCGCACTCACACCCATGTCTCAACTCCCAAATCTCGGGACAGTTGTCTCATATTGTAAACGCAGCGATTCGGCTCGCCGCTCCGGCGCGGTGTGCGGGGCTCTTGACAGGACCGAAACAGACGGGACCCGGACCGGAAACCGCCCGCCGGCACGCTCTGCCGACATGACGGACGGCGCACGGGCGACGACTCGACCGGGGTGGACGCACGACGGACTGGCCGGCTTCACCATCGGGGTGACCGCCGACCGCCGGCGGGACGAACTCGCCGCGCTGCTCCAGCGGCGGGGCGCCCGGGTGGTGATCGCCCCGGCCCTGCGGATCGTGCCGCTGGCCGACGACACCGACCTGCGCGAGGCCACCCGGGCCTGCCTGGACCGGCCACCCGACATCCTGATCGCCAGCACCGGCATCGGGATGCGCGGCTGGCTGGAGGCCGCCGAGGGCTGGGGGCTGGCCGAGCCGCTGCGCGGTGTCCTGGCCGACGCGTACGTGGTGGCCCGGGGCCCCGAGGCGCGCGGGGCGATCCGCGCCGCCGGCCCGCACGACCAGTGGTCACCGGAATCGGAGAGCTGCGACGAGGTGGTCGACCACCTGTGCCGGCGCGGCGTCGCCGGGCAGGTGGTCGCCATGCAGCTGCACGGCGGGCGGCAGCCGGAGTGCACGACGGCGCTGGAGGCGGCCGGGGCCACCGTGATCGAGGTGCCGGTCCACCGGTGGGCGGCGCCGACCGACCCGGCCCCGCTGCACCGCCTGATCGACCTGGTCGCCGGCCGGCTGGTCGACGCCGTCACGTTCACCTCGGCCCCGGCGGCGGAGGCGCTGCTGCGCGCCGCCGGGGACCGCGGCGACGCGGTGCTGGACGCGTTCCGGCGCGACGTGCTGGCCAGTTGCGTGGGGGCGGTCACCGCGGAGCCGCTGCTGCGGCGCGGGGTGCCGGTCAGCATGCCGTCCCGGGCGCGGCTGGGCGCCCTGGTCCGGACCATCGTGGACGAGCTGCCGCGCCGCACGGTCACCCTGAAGGCGGCCGGCCACCTGCTCACCCTGCGCGGGCACGCCGCCGTGGTCGACGGCGAGTTGCGCCCGCTCGCCCCGGCACCGATGGCCGTGCTCCGGGCGCTGGCACACTCCCCCGGCCGGGTGCTGTCCCGGACCGCGCTGTTGCGGACGCTGCCGCGCGGCGCCGACGAGCACGCGGTGGAGATGGCGGTCGCCCGGCTGCGCGCCGGGCTGCGGGCACCCCGGGTGGTGCAGACCGTCGTCAAGCGCGGCTACCGGCTCCGGGTCGACTGACACGGCGGGGCGGCCCCTGCCGCCCGCACCGGGGCGGCCACGGGCACCGTCCAGCCGTGGACGTTCTCAGCCGACCGGAGCCGGGAAGCCGCGGCCGTGTTCGGACTGGAGGCGGATCATGGCGTGCTCCACGACGGTCACCAGCACCTGCTTGACCGACTCGCGGTGCCGGGCGTCGGTCAACACCAGCGGCACGTCCGGCGAGATGGCCAGCGCCTCCCGGACCTCCTCCAGCTCGTACTGCGGCGCGCCGTCGAACCGGTTCAACGCCACCACGTACGGCAGCCTGCGGTTCTCGAAGTAGTCCAGCGGCGCGAAGGCGTCGGTGATCCGGCGGGTGTCCACGAGGACGGCCGCGCCCACCGCGCCCTTGATGATCTCGTCCCACATGAACCAGAACCGGGTCTGGCCGGGCGTGCCGAAGAGGTACAGGATCAGGTCCTCGGCCATGGTGATGCGGCCGAAGTCCATGGCGACCGTGGTGGTCTGCTTCCCCGGCACCTTGGACGGGTCGTCGATGCCGACCCCGGCCGCGGTCATCACCGCCTCGGTCCTGAGCGGGGTGATCTCCGAGATCGCGCCGACCAGGGTCGTCTTGCCCACGCCGAAGCCGCCCGCGACCACGATCTTCGCGGAGATGATTCCCCGGCTCTGGCGGGCCCCGGCGGGGTCATAGCCTGCGAAGTCCACTTAGCACCCTTCCAAGGATTTCCATCCGCTCCTCGAACCCCTCGGCGGGAGCGGCAGTGTGTAGCGTCAGCAGGCTCTCGGCCACCATGTCGGCGACCAGCACCCGGGTGACGCCCAGCGGCATCCGGGTGTACGCGGCGATCTCGGCCAGCGACTGCGCCCGCCCCTCGCAGACGGTGGCGATGCGGTGCTTGTCGTGCCCCGCGAAGCGGGACTCCGCGACCTGGGTGGGGGTGGCCGACAGGACCGCCTCCAGGGCGATGTCCATCTGCGCCTCGGTCCGACCGCGGGTGACGGCGTACGGCCGTACCAGCGCGCCGCGCGGGTCCGCGCGCCGTTGGTCCATCCGCGATCACCTCCCTTTCCCGGCCGGGCCCTTGTGGCACCGGTCTCCTCATCCCTCGCCGACGCGGAGCCCGCGTCGCAACCCGGCTACGACCGCACGGCGTCCCGGGGCAGCGGCACCAGCGCCGCGCCGACCCGCTCGACCAGGAGCGCCATCTCGTAACCCACCTGCCCGACGTCGCAGCTACGGGCCGCCAGCACCGCCATCGACGATCCGTCGCTGATCGACATCAGGAAGAGGTAGCCGCTGTCCATCTCGATGACCGTCTGCAGCACACCGCCGGCGCTGAACATCCGGGCGGCGCCCTCGGTCAGGCTGACCACGCCCGAGGTGATCGCCGCGAGCTGGTCCGCCCGGTCCGCGGGCAGGTCCCGCGAGGAGGCGAGCAGCAGCCCGTCGGCGGACACCGCCACCACGTGGGCGATACCCGCCACGCTGTCGGCGAAGTTGGTGAGCAACCAACTCATGTCCTGCATGGCCGCTGGCCTGTTCATCGACTCGTCTCCTTGGTCGAGGTGCTGTTCTGGTCCGTTCCGGCCGCCCGGCCGCGCTGCACGCCGCGGTGGTAGGCCGACAACAGACCCCGTACTTCGTCGGGGGTGCGCCGGCTACGGTCGCGGCCGCCCTGGGGCTCGATCCCGCCGGGCACGAGCTGCGCCTGCGGCACCCGCTTGGGCAGCCCGGACCGGGTGGTGCCGGCGGCGGCCGGCTCCGCGGCCCGGCTGGCCCGGGACCAGCCCTCGTCGGCCGCCGTCCGCCAGGCGTCCGCGTCCGCCGCGGGCGCCGCCGGCGGCGGGTCCGCGACCGGCGCCGCGGCCGGCGTCGCGGGGGACGCGTCCAGCGTCACGGGCCGCGCCGGGGCCGGGGCCGGCGGGGTGTACGCCGGCGGCGGCTGCGCGGGCGGCGGGGTGGCCGTGCTGCCCGGCGTACGCGTGGGCAGCCGTGGCGGGCGCGACTCGCCCGTCGTCGGCTGGGCCGCGGCCGGCTGGCCGGCGGACGGCTGGGCCTGCGGCGGCTGGCTGAAGTCCGGGCGGGTGAAGATGGCGGTGGCGTCGTTGCCGTGCGAGCGGAACCACACCGCCTCCATCTCGCGGAAGATGGGCGCCTCGGCCGGCAGCTCGGCGCGCGGGGTGATCGGCGCGGCCGGGGTGATCGGCGCGGCCGGGGCGGTGGCAGCCAGGTTGGCCCCGAGGCCACGGCCCGCGCCTGCGCCGAATCCGCCCGCCGCGGCGGGCCCGGCCGGCAGCGGGGTGGTGGCGGGTTGGCCGGCGGTCGGGCCGGCCGGCAGCACCGGCGCGGCCGGCGCGGCGGCCTCCGCCGCGGGGACACGCTTGGGCAGTGGCTCGACCGCGGGGTAGGCGACGGTCGGCGTGCCGACCGAGACCCCACCGCCGGTGAAGGTCGGCTGGGCCGGCGTCGCCGGAGGGGCCGACGGCGTCCCGGTCAGGCCGCCGGCCTGCACCGGGGACGCGGCGTCCCGCGCCTGCTCGGGCGCCTGCCACGGCGCCGGCGCGGACCGCCACTGGTCGGTGAGGGTGGCGGTACGCCCCGTTCCGGCGAGCGGCTCGCCGAGACCGACAGGGGTGAGCGGCGTCTGCTCGACGGCGAGCGGCTGCCGAGGCCGGGTGATCTGCTGGTCGCGGCTGGGGAGCTGCGGCAGCACCACCGTCGCGGCGGGGAGCGTCACCTGGGCGACGGTGCCGCCCTCCACGTTGCGGCGCAGCTCCACCCGGATGCCGTAGCGGGAGGCGAGCCGGCTGACCACGGCCAGACCCATCAGCCGGAACGCCGCGACGTCGACGCTCGGCGGGGCCGCCAGCCGGCGGTTCAGCGAGTCCAACTGGTCGTCGGTCAGGCCGAGGCCCCGGTCCTCCACCTGGATCAGCACGTAGTCCCGGATGCGCCGGCCGTCGGCGACCACGGTCGTCGTCGGCGGCGAGAAGCGGGTGGCGTTGTCGAGCAGCTCGGCGACCAGCCGGACCACGTCGTTGACCGCGTGCGCGGCCACCGAGATGTCGGTGTCGACGGTGCCGAACTCGATCCGGTTGTAGAGCTCGACCTCGGACTGCGCGGCGCGCAGCACGTCCACCAGGAGGGCGTCGTCGCGGCGCGGCACGGCCGAGTCGGCGCCGGCCAGGACGAGCAGGTTCTCGTCGTTGCGGCGCATCCGGGTGGCGAGGTGGTCCAGCTCGAAGAGCTGCGCCAGCCGCTTCGGGTCCTCCTCGCCGCGCTCGATCGCGTCCAGCTCGCCGATCATCCGGTCGACCAGGGTCTGACTGCGCCGGGCCAGGTTGAGGAACATCGCCGAGACGCTGGTGCGCAGCGCGGCCTGCTCGGCGGCCACGCGGACCGCCTCGCGGTGCACGACGTTGAAGGCGAGCGCCACCTGCCCGACCTCGTCGCGGCTGTCGAGCCGGATCGGGTCGCGCACCTCCCGGACGATCTCGTCGACGCCGCCGTCGCCGACGTTGCCGACGTTCTGGAGCCGCTTCACCGCGTCCGGCAGGTCGTGGTTGGCCACCGAGAGGGCGCCCTCCCGCAGCCGGCGCAGCGAGCGGTTGAGCGAGCGGGCCAGCACCACGGCGAGGCTGACCGCGACGGCGAGCGTGAGCAGCACCAGCACCGACTCGACGACGGCCTGCCGGATGACGTCCGAGCGGGCCTGGTCGGCCTGGTCGAGCAGCCGGTCCTGGAGCCGGATCTCGGCCCACCGCATGAGGTCGTTGACCGCGCCGAAGGCGGCGGTGGCCTCCTGGGCGGTCACCAGCGGGCGCTGCCCGACCGAGCGGGTGATGTCGGCCGCGACCCGGTCGGCGAGGGTGACCGCGTCGCCGGAGACGGTGCCGTCGACGAGGGCGCGCTGGGTCGGGTCGGCCGCCAGGGAGAAGGCGAGCAGCGCCTCCTGCTGGCTGGTCAGGGTGGCGACGAAGGAGGAGAACTGTTCCTCGTCGAGCGAGCCGGCGCTCAGCGCGGTGAAGGCGACCGACTGTTCCTCGGCGACGGCCGCCTTGGCGCGTGCGAACGCGGCGACCGCACGCCGGGCGTCGGCCAGCCGCTCCTCGCCGGGCAGTTGGGCGAGCCCGTCGCCGTACGCGACCAGGTCGGTGATGATGACCCCGTAGCGCAGCGCCGCCTCGGCGACCGCCATCTGCTGGCGGTCCAGCACCTTCTGCCGGGTGGCGGCCAGCGTCTCCAGGTGCTCGTCGATGGTGGCCAGCCGGTTCCGGACGGCGGCCGGCACCTCGCCGATCCGCCCGCGCTCCGCCCGGTAGGCGTCGATCCGCGCGTCGGTGCTGCGTACCCGCAGGTTGTAGGCGTCGGCCTTCTGCTGCGGCGCGGCCAGGAAGGCGGACGCCGCCATCCGCTCGGCGTGCAGGTCCTGGGTCATCGCGGAGATGTCGATGGAGAGCGCGGTGACGGCCCGGGCCTGGGTCGCGTCCAGGGCGCCCTCGCCGACGGAGATGAGCCGGACGGTGGCCAGCGCGATCACCGCGGCGACCGGCACCACCAGGATCAGCGCGAGCTTGGAGCGGATCCGCGCGTCGCGCAGCCGGGGCATCCTACGGCGCTTCGACTGCTCGCTCTCGCCGCCGCCGCCGGGCAGGGTCGTCGGTCCGGTGCTCACGACATCGCCTCCGTCGTTTCTTCCACGCCTGCCCCGCCGACTCGCGCCCGGTGCAGCGGACTGCGCCACACGCGGCACGGCCGCGATTTCATCAGAAGCGATCCTGTTTGGGAAGCCGCAGTGGGGAAAGAAACGGTCGGAGGGCACGCATCCCGTGATCCGGTCAACTAATACCTTCAATTCTTCATGCCCGTGAACAGGGCATGTAACTCCAGAGTGGTCATCCGTGTCGGATTAGTGAGCGCCGGCAAACTTCTTGCGGCCCCACCATGTGGGATGCGCGTCCCGAAACGGCTCCGACGTGCGCGCTTGACCACAGGGCCCGGCGTTGGCAAGGTTTTGCAGGCTTCGCGCACACCGTACGGCAGACCGATACCGTTCCTCCACTGAGGACGGAAACAACCCGGCGGTGACCGGGCAGCGCCCCGGGCCGCATCTGGAGGACTGAGTTGAGCACCATCCGCTCCGCGACCGCCGCGGCGCTCGCATCGGCCGTGCTGGCCACCACGCTCACCGGCTGCCAGTTCGGCGCGGACGAGCAGGACACCAGTCCCATCGTCATCGCGGCGGACCTCGAACTCTCCGGCGCGGCGGCGACCGCCGGCAAGGCGTACCAGCGGGCGCTGGAACTGAAGATCGAGCAACTTAACTCCTCGGGCGCGCTGAACGGCCGGAGGATCGAACTCAAGGTGAAGGACAACCGGTCGGACCCGGCCGAGTCGTTGCGCAACATCGGTGACTTCAGCGCCGATTCGCAAGTCAGCGCGATCATCATGGGCGGCTGCAACGAATGCGCGGTCGGCGCCGTCCGGACCATCAACGAGAAGCGAATTCCCACCATTGCGCTCGCCTCGTCCGGCGCGGTGTCCAGCCCGATCGCCGACCGGCGGTACGTGTTCAAGCTCGCCCCCAACGCGGCCGACAGCGCCGCCGCCCTCGCCGTCGAGATGAGCCGCAAGGGCGTCAAGACGGCCGGCGTGCTGTACAGCGACGACGACTACGGGCGCGAGGGGCTGGCCGCGCTGCGCAGCGAGTTCGCGAAGAGCGGCGTCAAGCCGCCGCGCGCGGAGTCGGTCAAGACCACCGACACCGAGGTCGGCGAGCAGGTCAAGGCGCTGACCGAGGACGAGCCGGACGCGCTGGTGGTGTGGACCTCGCCGGAGCAGGCGGCGCTCGCCGCCACCGCGGCCCAGCAGGCCAAGTTCAAGGGATCGCTCTTCTTCGACGCGGCGGCCGCCGGCGACCTCTTCCTCGGCACCGCCTCCCGGGCGACCGAGCGGGCGACCATGGTCTTCACCCAGACCATGGTGATCGACGACGTCATCGCCACCACCCCGGCGAAGGCGGCCCGCCGGCAGTGGTTCCAGGACTACACCGCCCGCTTCGGCGGCTACAACGGCTCGTCCTCGTTCGCGGCCGACGCCGTGCAGCTCATCGCCGACGCCGAACTGCGCGCCGGCGGCGAGCCCGGCCGGGTGGACCGCGACGGCATCCGCGACGTGCTGGAGACGTCGCAGATGGACGGCCTGTCCGGCCCGATCCGGATGACGCCGGACAACCACTCCGGCCTGATGCCGCAGGCCCTGACCACCCTGGTCGCCCGCAACGGCCGGTGGCGCCTCGCGGGGTGAGGGTGGTGCGGCGGTGTGGCCCGCCGTACCCGGATCCGGGCGGTCAGGCTTGATGCCTGCGCCGGGTACGGCGGGCCACACCTCGGCTGGTCTAGCGGGCCATCGGTCGACGTCCGGTCACCGGTCGAACGTGGGTCACCGGGCCGACGTGGTGGCCCGGACCCAGGGCAGCGCGAGCCGCTCGACCAGGGAGAGGGCGCTGTAGAGCAGGATGCTCATCAGCGCGATCAGCACGATCGCCGCCCAGGCGGTCGCGGTGTCGCCGATGCCGTTGTACTGCAGGATCTGGTAGCCCAGCCCCGGCTTGTCCGAGTAGAACTCCCCGATCACCGCGCCGATCGCCGCCAGCGGCATCGCCACCTTGAGGCCGACGAAGACCTGCGGCAGCGCGGCCGGGAAGCGCACCTTCCGGAACGCCTGCCACCACGACGCGTTCAGCGACCTGGCCAGCTCGGCCAGGTCCGCCGGGGTGGTGGTGAGGCCAGTCGCGGTGGAGAGCACGATCGGGAAGAAGCACAGCAGGAACACCATGGTCAGGATGGGCTTCTCCCCCCAGCCGACCGAGACCACCAGCAGCGGGCCGAGGGCGATCTTCGGCACCGCGTTGACCGCCACGAGCAGCGGCGCGAACATCCGCTCGACGCGGCGGGACGCGGCCAGCGCCATCCCGATCAGCACCCCGGCGACCGCCGAGAGCAGGAAGCCGACCAGCGTCAGCAGGGTGGTCACCCCCAGCGCCGGCAGCAGCACGTCGGCCGACGTCGTCAACGATCTCCACACCGCCTGCGGCGGCGGCAGGGACGCCGGGTGCACCAGCTCCAGCACCGACGTGACCAGCCACCAGACGATCAGCGCGATCAGCGCGCCGAGCAGCGGCAGGCCGACCGCCGCCGGGCGTACGCCGGGTCGGCGGGCGGCCGCCGCAACCGGCGGCGTGGTGGGCGTCGCCACCCCGGGCGCGCCGGCCGGGACGGTCTCTTCTCCCGCCTCGGTGGGGCCGGACCGGGTACCGGTCGTCTCCGTCACGGGTCCTCCTCTCCTGCCGGCCAGGGCCGGCACGCGGCGGGGGGGGGGGCGGCCGGGAGTCCCGGGGGGGGGGCCCCCCCCGGCGCGTAGGGGGGGGTCGGGGGGGGGGCGCGGGGGGGGGATGGGGGTTGGGGGGGGGGGGGGTGTTTTGGGTG
>NZ_JBFAVI010000111.1:0-22509 GCF_040679695.1 Micromonospora sp. NPDC052213 | reverse complement strand
CTCCGGACTCGGCGCCCGACGGTGGGTTGTCGAGCAGACGGTCGCCTTGCTGCACTGGTTCCGCCGCCTACGCATCCGCTGGGAGATCCGCGACGACATCCACGAAGCCTTCCTCACCCTCGCCTGCGTCATCATCTGCTGGCGCAGACTCCAACGCTCAAAGAGTTAGGAGTTGTAAGCCGCGTGACCGAGCGGGAGGCTGGCGAGTTGAGCCACGGGATGACCCCTGGTCGACCCACGGACGGTGAGGTGCATGGACGACAGAGAACGCGAGCAGGCACTGCTCACCGCCCTGACCACCGAGCATTTCGTGCTACAGACCTCGCGCAGCGCGACCGTCACCGAGTCGGTAGGCCGGGCGACAGTCTTCCTGTCCCTGCTCTCTGCCGCGCTGATCGGGCTCGGTTTCGTCGCCAGCAACGCCCCGCTCATCCGGCCGTACCTCGGCGCGGTGCTGCCGACGCTGGTGATCACCGGACTGCTCACATTCCTGCGGCTGGTACAGAACATGGTGGAAAACGAGCTGGATCTCGCACGGATCCAGCGCATCCGGGCGTACTACCACCGCCGGCTGGCCGGCGAGCACGACTTCTTCGCCGACGCAGTGCAGGGCGAGGGCATCATGCGGGCGACCTGGGCGGCGGTCGGTAACGCGCCCCGGCGGGCGCAGCTGTTGCTGACTACGGCGGCGATGGTGGGCGCAGTAAACGCACTGCTGCTGGGGCTCGCGGTCACGCTGCTGGCCGGGCTCGCGGCGCTGTCGTCCGGGTCCGCGATCGGCGTCGGCACCGTGTTGACTCTGCTGGCCTTCGCCGCCCAGATCGCCTACATCAACCGCGCATCAATCTCTCAGCCCGGGTAGGGGTTAGCCGCTCATCCCGGACGGCCCGCCGCAGCGCGTCACCATCATGGCCATCCCCCATCTCGGTGGTCGCTGCATCCCATACCCTCGCCCACATCTCTGCCTCGGGCCAGGACCACAGATCCGGACCGTTCCCTCCCTCTGCCGGCATCTTGTCTCCTCGCATCGACACATCCGCACGCCAACGGCCCGCACATCCTGGCACGGCCGACCGCCGGACCGGGCGGAGCCAGACACCGACCGGCCCGCAACCCGGCTCATGATCGGAACAGCCCCGGCGGTAAGCAGAAGGCCGAGAAGGGGACGACATGCCCGCGGCGTTCAACACCGCCTCGGGGGGGCCTCTCTCGGTTCGGTCCGCGCCAACCTTGCCGGGCAACGCGAATCGCTGACTGGACTTGTCAGGGCGTGACAGGCCGGCAGCGAGTTCGATCGGCCTGACAGTCGAGATCTGGGCGGTGCATGTCATCCACGGCACGCCCGCCCGGTGGGGACCACCCAATCGGCGAGGCCCACGGTCCGGCATGGCTGGCGCGGCGTACTGACACCGCAACCCCTTCCCCATACGCAAGGGAGGAGCGCCCCCACCGGACCACCCGGCCCTTCGCCCGGTCCCCACCGCGGCGGCCCGCAGATCCCTTGTGGAGCGCCGCAATGCACACGACTCTCTCAGTTCTGTCCGACCTCGCCGCCACTGCGCCACCGATGGCGGCCCCCAAGAGCATCAACGATGTCATCGCCGGCATCACCGGCTGGATCATGGGCATCATCGCGGTGGTCGCGACGATGTTCCTGGTCGTCGGCGGCCTTCGGTACATGGCCGCCGGAGGCGACCCGGCGCAGGTCGAGCAGGCGAAGGGCAACTTCAAGTCCGCGCTGATCGGCTACGCCCTCGCGGTGCTGGCCCCGGTCATCCTGCAGGTGCTGCAGGGCATCCTCGGCGGCTGAGGCCCTCGTCATGGTCGACTGGCTGATGAACGGCCTGGTCAGCTGGCTCGCCGAGAAGGTCACCGACCTTCTCGGCGGCCTGCTGGCCTTCCTGGCATCCTCCATCTTCATATCGCCGGACGTCACCGTCCTGCCGCAGGTGACGTCGATCCCCCGACAAGAGCGCGCTGGCCGTCAACGCCTGCTTCATCCTCGCGATCATCGCCGTGGGTATCGCCACGATGGTCGGCGACTCGGTCGAGATGCGCTACCACATCAAGGAGCTGATCCCCCGGCTCGTCGTCGGGTTCGTCCTGTCCGCGTTCGCGGTCCCGCTGACCAGCGTGCTCATCGAATCGCCAACGCCCTGACGGTGTCGATGACCGGCACGTCGGCGCCGACCACCGAGGCGGTCACCTTCGTCAAGGTCCGCATCGCCTCGGCGATGACCGACGAGAGCGCCGCCCTCCTGATGGCCATCGTCGGACTGCTCATCGTCGTGCTGATGTTCATGCTCGTCGGCAGCTGGCTCGCTCGGATCGGAGTGCTGATCGTCCTGGCCGGGATCGCACCGGTGGCGCTCGCCTGCTACGCCACGCCTTGGACGCAGGGCGTCGCCGAGCTGTGGTGGCGCACCCTGCTGGGTTGCCTGGCCACACCCACGCTGCAGGCGGTCGCGTTCTCGGCGGGCATCAACCTGCTGATCGACCCGGGATCGAACCTGCCGATCCTGCTCGGCCTGCCCGGCTCGGACGCGCTGAACCTCGGCTGGGCACTCAACTTCCCGCTCACCCCGCTCGCGATTGGGACCGAGACGGCGATTGTCCTCGCTGCCTTCCTTGCAGCAACGGCGCTGGCCCGTCGGTGGTCTGTGACGGCGACAGGGTAAGCCAGCCGGCACATGGTCATGGGCTTGAGGGGATTCGAACGTCGGGCCTCCATCGACGTGTGGCTGTAATCGACTTCGACACAGACCCTAGATCCGTGCACTGTTGGAAGCCGCCCGCGCTGAACCCCATTGAGACAGCCGGCCTCAGGCGCTGCAGCGACGTCCGCCCGGTTCGGGGCGAGCGCACATCCCGCGATCGGCGCGAGCTACGGTTCGCGGGCTCGCACCAAGTACGTGATGTGGGCTGCCCGTTGCATCAACAACCGGCGTAGGTAGCCGGACGGCCCGGGGCGGGGAGTCGAAGGTCACGGACCGGACAGGTGGTTCGGCCCTGACAAGGGACCGCCATGGTGATCCAGGATGAAACGCGATACCAACGGACGTTGCCATCCTCACGGGAGTTCCGAAATGAAGCGACGCACCCTGGACCTGCTGTTCAGCATTGGCGGGCTGGGCCTGACCGTCCTGCTGCTCATCGCCGGCCTCGTCCTCACCACGAACGCGAACTTTGCCAACGACTACGTACGCGACCAGCTCGGCGCGCAGCACATCACCTTCAAGCCGGCCGACAAGCTGACCGACGAGGAGAAGAAGGCGGACTGCCTGGTCGAGTACGCCGGCCAGAAGATGACCACCGGCAAGCAGGCCGAGTGCTACGCCAACGAGTTCATCGGGCTACACCTGAAGTCCATGGCCGGTGGGAAGACGTACGCCGACCTCGGCGCGCCGGAGAGCGAGCTGCGGGCCAGGGTCGAGCAGGCCACGCAGACCAACGACCCGGCCCTGGCCGACCTGCAGAAGCAGCTGGCGGAGGTCAGCGGCCAGCGGGAGACCGTGTTCAAGGGCGAGACGCTGCGCGGCATGCTGCTCACCTCGTACGGCTTCAGCGAGTTCGGCCGGAAGGCCGGGCAGGCCGCTCTGGTGACGTTCATCGGGGCGGGGCTGCTCCTGCTGCTGTCGATCGCCGGCCTGGTGCACGCCTTCCGCACCCCGGCCACCGAGGTGTTCGCCGCTCCTGAGCCGACGAAGAACCGCATCAACGCCTGACCGCTGCCGACCCGAGCGCCCCCGGTCTCCTCCACCCTCTAGGAGGCCGGGGGCGCCCGCGTGCCTCGTCCCCTGAAACGTTGGTCGGGAATCCGTCGATTCTGAGACTGTCGTACCCGTGGTGTTGGCTTCGGTTTGTGCCTCGTCGTCGGGATCCCGCCGCGCCGCCGGTGGTGCATCGCACCGCTCGTGTCGCGCTGCGGTGACGCCCGCGCAGCGGCGGCGGTGTTTCGGCCTGCTGCGCTCGGCCGGTGACGTGTGGGCATGTGCTGGAGGTCAACGCATGGCGGCGCCGCCGCAGTGACCCGCCGCTGACGGGCTACCAGGGGCTGTGCCGCGAGTTGGCAGTCGCTCGCCTGTTGGGCGATCCACAACCCCCACGGGATACCCGGGAACGTTAGCGGACACAGCACCAGAGAGGCTCCGCCTCGGACCGCCGCTGCCCCGCCGTCACCCGCACAGCGACACGAGCGGTGCGATGCACCACTGGCAGCGCAGCGGGATCCCGACGACGAGGCACAAACCGAAGCCAACTACGCCCGGTACGACAATTTTCAGAACCAACCGATTACCCGGTCAACACTCGAAGACGAGGCACTAGCACGGACCGGATCGTTCGTGGAAGGGCCCTCCGCCCCGACTACTACAAGCGGTGGTAGATCGCACATTCGTCCTGATGAGACGCACTTCGCCGGCGGGCCGCGCCTAGCATGCCGCCGTGACGATGAGGGAGAAGGACCGCGCGTACGACTACCACGATCTGCTCGGCCTGCGCCACTCCATGATGCTGCGCCGAAGGATGCGCGGGGACGGCCCGGCACCGGACGAGCGGGAGGCGTCCGCCGGGGCGCTGCTGGCGGCCTGGCCGCAACGAGTGAACGACCAGCGGCTGCTGCGGGAGAGCCTCGCGTTGCTGGAGCCGCTCACCGACACGTTGACGTACCTGTACGCGGCGCTGTTCCGGGACGGATCGCATCTGAGGTCGCTGTTCCCCGACTCGCTCGCGGCCCAACGCGACCAGTTCGCCTGGTCGATGCGGCAGCTCATCGAGGGGCTGGACCAGCCGGAGATCATCGTGCCGGTCTTCGAGGAGCTTGGCCGGGCGCACCGCAAGCTCGGCGTACGCGCCAGCCACTACCAGCCGTTCGGTGCGGCGCTGATGGAGGCGCTGCGGGCTCGCGCTGGCGCCGCCTGGCGTCCCGAACACGACGACGCCTGGTTACGGGCGTACCGGTTTCTGGCCGGCGTGATGAGCAACGCCGCTACGGGGGAGCTCTCCACGCCGCCGTACATCAAGGGCACCGTGGTCCACCACGAGCTGCGCGGCCCCGACCTGGCAGTCCTGCAGGTACGCACCGCCGAGGCGTACGACTACCAGGCCGGGCAGTACGCCACGGTTGGATCCGGGCGGCTGCCGCGCACCTGGCGGTCCTACTCCATCGCCAACCCTCCCGGCGGCGACGGGGTGCTGGAGTTCCATGTGCGGGCGACAGGCGCCGGCCGGCTCAGCGACGTCCTGGTGCACAAGACCGCCGTGGGTGATGTGCTACGGCTCGGCCCGGCGCGCGGCATCACGACCCTCGCAGCCGCCTCGGGTAACCGCGTGCTGCTGGTCGCTGGCGGCACCGGTCTGGCCACGATCCGGGCGCTGCTGGGTGGGCTGGACCGTCCGGCCAGCCCGCCGACAACCTGGCTGTTCTTCGGCGCCCGCACCCGGGACGACCTGTACGATCTTGAATCGCTCCGCTCGTGCGCGGACCGCTTCCCGTGGCTCCGCTTGGTGCTGGCGGTCTCCGACGGTGACGCCGGCCCATACGAAAACGGCACGGTGGTGGACGTCGTGACCCGCTACGGTGGCTGGGCCGGACACGACGCCTACCTCGCCGGACCGGCGGCCATGGTCACGGAACTGGCTCACCGCCTGGTCGACCTCGGCGTCGAGCCTGACCACATCCGGTACGACCGGCAGTAGCCTCAGCCGGACACCGGCCCGGCGGGCGGCCTCCGCCCGCACGGCGGCGCGCTGCCGTGCGGGATGGCCAGGCGGTGGTTGGGCCGCGAGTGGATCTTGTCGGATGAACAGTTCGACGAGATGCGCCGACGGCTCACTGCCGTGACGCCGTCACCGATCGACCACGCGACGATCCTGCTCTCGTGGATGCCCCCATGCTCTCCCCTGAATCGGGCCAGCCGGGTGTCACGGCGCCCGCAGTCGGCGACCCCCAACGTGTCACCGAGGACGTTCGTGGGCGTGGGTGGCGAGCACCGCGCGCAGTTGCGATGGATCCGCCTCGACCAGCCCACGTTTCGGCAGCACCACTGACATTGCGCCGATGCCCTTCGACGCCAGCAAAACAAACGACCGGGTGGTCTCGATGTAGTAGGGATAGTGCGACCAGGCGGTCGTGGCCTCCCCGGTGCTGGTGCGGAGATGGATGCCGGCGTCGGTCGCCGTGGCGTGGACGGGCTGGGACAGCCAGGGGTTCCCGCGTACGAGGAGTCGAGCCTGCCAGCGATAGATCGCTGCGGTGAGGAGGCGGAGCAGCAGGTGGGCGACCCCTGCGATGACGGCTGTCGCCACCAGCGCGATGGCCACCGCAATGGCGGCGGCACCCGCCGACAGTTCCCAGATCTCGGCGGAGATGAGTCCCATGATGGCGGCGCCCAGTGCGGCGACCGCGAGGACGGGAAGCAGCCAACGACCCCATAGGCGGTGCTGCTGAGCTGCGACACTGTCGCGCAGATCGTCATGCGTCAGGGTGTACGCAAGCTGAATCGGGCGGATCGTGGCGCGCGCGGGCAGCATGGATCAGCACCTTAGCGTGACGGGTCGTGTCGTGGCTCGCGGCCACAGTTGCGGTCTCCGGTGGACGGGACCGCTTCCGTTCCTCGCCGGCCGATCCTGACCAATAGTGGCCAGAGGGCGTGGCGGTGAGCTGTTGCTGCCCAGCGCGCCGGGCAGCGAGCCGGCCAGATGGGCGTTCACCGACGGTTGCGCGACCCTGCCGGAGCCGGCGCCGTCGGCATTCGGGGTGGTTACCGAGAAGCGGGTGTTGCCCGGAGCGCGTCCGCGCATGACAGCGACAGTCCGATGCCCCCAGGGCTCGGGTATCCGTTTCTCGGCACGTCCGGATGCATGCACCCGTGAGCTGGTTACCTTGCGTGACGAGCGCTTCGCGGCAGATGAGGTGCCGCTTACGCGTTCAGCACGGTAAGCCACTCGGCGGTCCGGGGGCGGTAGCCATGTCGGTCCGCGAGTCCCCGCACGATTGCTGGAACGTGACCGGCACCGTAAACGACCGCGACGTCGATCCGTTCCGAGGAACGCGTACGGATCAGCTCGGACAGCGTGGCAAGCACCCGCTCATCCCGGTCGCCGCCGAACGTGCGCTCAAAATGCCCAGCGAACTCATCATCCGAGTACACTTCGTCCTTCGCGCTAGGCATGTCGTTCAACTCGACCTCGGGCGAAAGCAGCCGTCGCGTGCCCCCGAAGAACTGGGTGACGGCCACGATCGGAATGACACACCACATCAACAGCCGGTATCGCAGCGGCATGGCCCGCCAGCCCTGGGCGAACTCCGCCGTCGTCACATCCGGGTTGATCAACTCGACGCCGAGCGATCGGTACTCGATGTTGTCGACCACAAGTCCGGAACGCCTGTTGGCAGGCATGACCCGGTAGGTGAGCGTGATGGCCCACGTAAGTACCGAACGCCCGCTGACGCCTTCGACGACGAGCAGGTCACACCGCCGGAGCCGCTGCGCCACCGCGGCGTAGAACTCCGGGCTAGCCACATGCAGCATGGGGAACAGCACGAACTGCAACTGACTACCGGGGCGCCGAAGTCGCAGCACCGCAGAGCGGGTTCCAATGATGCTGTGCTCGATGATCTGCAAGCCCGCCCACCTGACGTCTGTCGGCGCTGAGCTCACAAGGTAGGCCTGGAGCGCAAGCCGGACGCGTCGGCATCGCGGCAGATGTGCGCACAGGAACATGGCTCGCTGGCGTCGGCTTGCGGTCTTCGTCGCTCATGATGCGGGTGCGATCGGCGTGGCCCAGCAGGGCGTTGTCGTACGCGGGCAGCAGTCGCACGGGCGCGGGGATGTGCGGGTCGGGTAGGTGCGCGTCGGGCAGGTCGAGCAGGGTCTGGCCGTCGGGTCCGGTGTAGTGGCGCAGTTCGATGCCCATGTTCGCGACGACCTGGTTGAGCCGGGTCAGCCCGCTCCATGCCTGGACGTCGGCCACCGTGGCGGGTCCGAAGGCGGCGAGGTAGCGGCGGATCAGTTCGTGGATCGCCGAAGGTTCGATGGTGTCGGCCGCATGGGCGGTGACGGTGATGGAAGATCGGTTGCCCCAGCTGCCCCACGATGCGGTGGTGGGATCGTGGATGAGCGGGGTGCGTAGTTCGAATTCGCCGGCGAGGATCCGGCCGTCGCGGCCCGGGTGGCGGGCGGCGAGGCGTCGGGCGAGTTCTTTACGGGCGAGCGGTCCGGCGTCCAGCAGCGCACGTCCGTCGGCCATCAGCGTCTCGGTGGGCAGCCGGTTGCTGTTGCGCCGGACGTACGGCGAGTTGGCGGTGCGGCCGAGGACGGGTTGCAGCAGGGGCCGCAGCCGACGGAAATCGTCGGCTGCGGCGATGTGCTGGGTGCTACGCAGAAGGCTGGAGTGCACGACCTGCCCGTCGGCCAGCAGGGTGGTCAGGGTCGGCGTGGGTGAACCCGCAGATCCGGCTCCACAGCCCGAGGTAGGGCCAGTTCGGTTCCTGTGCCTGTAGAGCGACCAGACGGCGGATCACATCAAGCGGCGCCTGGTCGGTGCGTTCCAGGAGGAATTGGCGCTGCAGCAGTGCCCGGTTGAGGGCGCGACGCGACAGCGGCGTCATGCCAGCCGCACCGAGACGTTGCCGCGGTAGCCGCCTCGCAACAGCGACAGAAAGGCATCGGGCACGGCGTCGATGCCGGCCTCGACGACCGTCTGCGGGAAGACGAACGTGTCCTGGTCGAGCCAGGCCCTGAAGTGGGTGTGCCATGCGGCGATCTGGTCGGGCGTGTGATGGCAGGAGAATGGCAGCAACTCGATCCCCTTGGCTGCGGCAGCCTGGTCGGGTTCGGGGAATCGCTGGGCCGCCGCACCCAGTTGGGTGGACAGCGATCCGCACAGCGCGAACCGCGCTCCCGGCGCGGCGACCTCGAGCGCGGCCTCGTAGAGCGTGCCGCCAACGGTGTCGAAGAAGACCGTGATTCCCTCGGGTGCCAGTTCCTTCAGTGCTGCGACCGGGTCTTGGTGGTAGTCGAATGCAGCGTCGATACCGAGCTCCCGGACCAGGTACTCCGCCTTGGCCTGGCTGCCCGCGCTGCCGATGACCTTCGAGGCGCCCAGGTTGCGGGCGATCTGAGCGGCGAGTGAGCCGACGCCGCCGGCCGCGCCGGAGACGAACACGACATCGCCACGGCCGACCTTGGCCACGTCTGCCATGCCGTAGTAGGCGGTGGGCCCCTGGCCGAGGTGGTAGCTCGGCTCCGGGTACGCGTCGCGGTCCAGCTTGACATACGAGGCGGCCGGGCCGGCGGAATGCGTACTCCAGCCGCTCATCGACTGGACCAGGTCGCCCTGTTGCAGATCCGGGCTGGCCGACCGCAGGACAGTGCCGATGGCCATGACGCCGATGCGCTGGCCCGGCTGCCAGGCCGGAATCGGCAGGTGGCAGTCGGAGCGCATGAGCTCGAGGTATGTGGCGGCCAGCCCGAGGTAGTCGGTGCGGACGAGGACCTCGCCGTCGATCTCTGTCTCGACAACGGTGAAATGTTCCCGGCCGGGTACGCCGGCGATCTGGGTGGTCAGCTTAATCTCACGAGTGATCATGAGACGAAGCTAAACCGGCTTCCGGTCACTTTCTGACCGGAAGCGGTGCGAAGATCGCGGCATGGCCAACACCAGTTCCCGAACGCTCCGGCTGCTGTCGTTGCTGCAGACCCACCGCCACTGGTCCGGCACCGATCTGGCCGACCGCCTGGGGATATCGGAACGCACCCTGCGCCGCGATGTCGACCGGCTGCGGGAACTCGGCTACCCGGTGCACGCCTCCCGAGGCACCGACGGCGGTTACCAGTTGGCGCCCGGTGCGGTCCTGCCGCCACTGCTGCTCGACGACGAGGAAGGCGTCGCGTTGGCGGTCGGCATGGGCGACGCCACCCAGAGCGGAATCGCCGGGATCGAAGACGCGGCGGTGCGCGCGCTGACCAAAGTGGTGCAGGTCCTCCCGCCGCGTCTCCGCGCCCGGGTCAACGCGTTACGCGCAATGACCATCTCGCCCACGGCCGCAGGCCCGGTCGTGCCCGCCGAGGTACTCACGGTGATCGCCCAAGCCTGCCGGGACGAGGAACGGCTGCGATTCCGCTACACCGCACGGGGCGGTTCCGACGCCGAACGAGAAGTCGAACCGCACCGCCTTGTCGCGCTCGGCGGCCGCTGGTACCTGGTCGCCTACGACCTGACCCGACACGACTGGCGCAGCTTCCGCCTCGACCGACTGACCAACCCGCGCAGTGCCGGAACGAGGTTCCGTCCACGCCCCCTTCCCGCCAGCGACGCCGCGCAGTTCGTGCGCACCTCCACCGGCGTCCCCTCAGGACACGCCGTGCAGGCCCTGGTCCACGCATCCGCCGAACACGTCCGCCGGGTCGTCGGGCAATGGGGCACGATCGAACCCATCGACGGCCAACACTGCCGTCTCACCATGGTGTCCGCCAGCCTGGACTGGCCCACCCAAGCACTGGGCAACATCGGCGCTGAATTCGAGGTGCTCAGCCCCCCGGAATTCACCGACCACCTCCGAGACTGGGGAACCCGATTCCTCCGCGCCGCACAAGGATCAGCAGCCCGGACCAACTCCCAACGGACACCGCACCAGCCCGACGACGCAATCCACCGAACGAGGGTCGTCCAAGGCAATCCTGCCGCTGCTTCCCCGCCTGCCGACGAGAACGGACATACCGGCGACCGTTTACGGAGGTAACGCCAACCCAGCGCTAGCAGACCTAGTGATGTGTCCACTAACGTTCACCGCGTTTCCGGTGCGGTTCACGACGGCGGGCGGATCGTCTTCGAGGGCAGTTGTGGATCCTTGCCGAATTGGCGGGCGACTCCCCCACCGGATGGTGGGGCGGGCCACAGCGGGCCAACTGGTCCTCGCGCCGCCCGGGTGGGCAGCGGGGATCACGTCGGGACCGGCCGGCGCCGTGGGGGCTGGACTTCCTGCCCGACGGCAGCGCGCTCGTCACCGAGCGGAACAGCGGGCGGGTCCTGCGGGTACGCCGTGGGTCGGCCCCGCAGCAGGTCGCGCAGATCTCGGGGGTCGTCGCGGCGGGCGAGGCCGGGCTGCTCGGGTTGGCCGTCTCGCCCCGCTACCGCACCGACGGATTCGTGTACGTGTACTTCACCTCCGACACGGACAACCGGATCGTCCGCTTCCGGCTCACCGCGCCGCAGGTCCAGCAGCCGGTCCTCACCGGGCTCGCGCGGTCCGGCGCGCACAACGGCGGGCGCATCGCGTTCGGCCCCGACGGGCTGCTCTACGCGGGCGTCGGCGACGCCGGCCAGCCGGCCACCGCCCAGGACCCGTCGCACCGCAACGGCAAGATCCTGCGGATGCTGCGTCGCCGCGCGGACCAGCTTGTCCTTCAGCTCCCGGGTGTGCCGGCGACCTGCCGACACCCGGTGACGGGCAGGGCGTGCCGATGGCGGCGAGCACGCTCTCGGGCGGATGCCAGGATGGGGTCATGGGCGCGGGGGAACTGCACGGGAGAAAGCCCGAACAGGACGTGATCGCCGAACTGGTGACGGGAGCCAGAGCGGGCGCCAGTTCCTCGCTGGTGCTGCGCGGCGAGCCGGGCATCGGCAAGACGGCGTTGCTCGACCATGCCGCCGCGGCGGCCGGGGACATGCGGCTGGTCCGCGGTGCGGGGGTCGAGTGCGAGGCGGAGCTGCCGTTCTCGGGGCTGCAGTTGTTGCTGCGCCCGGCGCTCGGATCCCTCGCCGCGCTGCCCGGCCCGCAGCGCGAGGCTCTGGAGGCGGCGTTCGGGCTCGGGCCTGCGGCCGGCTCCGAGCCGATGCTGGTGGGGCTGGCGGTGCTCTCCCTGCTCACGGAGTACGCGGACGAGACAGGACTGCTGTGTCTCGTCGACGACGCGCAGTGGCTCGACCGGGCGTCGCGGGAGGCGCTCCTGTTCGCCGCCCGGCGCCTGCACGCCGAGGGCGTGGTCATGGTCTTCGCCGCCCGGGACGGCGAGGGATCCTTCCCCGCCCCAGGCCTTGCGGAGTTGCGCCTGTCCGGGCTGGCCCCGGAGGCGGCCGTGGCCCTGCTCGACCGGCATCCGCTCACGCCCGCCGTGCGCTACCGCCTGCTCGCCGAGGCCGGCGGCAACCCGTTGGCTCTGCTGGAGCTGCCGGCCGCCCTGGCCGCCGAGGGCGGCAGCGTGTTCTCGCCAGGAGCGCTCCCGCTCACCAGCCGCCTGCAACTGGCCTTCCACGGCCAGGTCAGCCGGATGCCGGAGGCCTGCCAGAGCCTGCTCCTGCTGGCGGCGGCCGACGAGACCGCCGAGCTTGCCGTGATCCTGCGTGCCGCCGCCACGCTGGGGGCGTCCGTCGAGGACCTGGCCCCCGCCGAGTGTGCCGGCCTGGTGCTCCGCGGCGACGCCGACGGCACCACCACCATCCGCTTCCGCCATCCTCTGATCCGCGCCGCCGTCTATCAACGGGCGCCGCTCGGGCAACGCCTCGCCGTCCACCGCGCGCTCGCCGCGGCCCTCGGCTCGCCCGCGCACGCCGACCGTCGGGCCTGGCATCTGGCGGCCGCCGCCACCGGAGCCGACGAGGAGGCCGCCGCCGCGCTGGAACGCACCGCCGCCCGCGCCCGCGAACGCAGCGGCCACGAGGCGGCCGCGGCGGCGTACGAACAGGCAGCCCGGTTGAGCATCGAACCCGCCGCCAGGGCCCGCCGTGAGGCCCTAGCGGCGGAGGCGGCGCTGGAGGCGGGTGATGTGGAGCGTGCCAGAGTCCTCGGGGGCCGCGCCGCCCGGCGACTGGACGAGGCCCTGCCGGTCACGGCGCGAATCGCCCAGGTGCGGGCCCTCGCGGACTTCTGGCAGGGCTCCTACCCTGCCGCTCACCGGTTGCTGCTCAACGGCGCCGGCCTCATCCGCGACACCGATCCGGGGCAGGCCGCCGCGTTGCTGGTCCAGGCCGTTCACACCTCCTGGTACCTGGGCGAACGGCAGCTCGCGGCAACGCTGGAGCGGCTGGCCGCGCTGCCGTTGGACGATGCGGATCCACTCGCGCCGGTGCGGCGCTACCTCGTCCACCTCGACCAGAACCGTTCCGAGCGGCCGCCGCCGCTGGGCGACACCCTCGCGGCGGTGCGGCGGCGGGGCCGAGCTCCCGACCAGGCGTTGATGATCCTCTGCGGAGCGGCGCTCGCGTTGGGTCAGGACGCCGACGCCTACGAGCTGGCTACCGCGCTCGCCGCAGAACACCGCGCCCGGGGCGGCGCCGGGCGGCTGCCGACGGTGCTGTTCTTCATGGCCGAGGGCGAGGTGTTCACCGGACGACACCTGGACGCGCTCGCCACGGCGACCGAAGCCCTGGGGCTCGCCCGCGACACCGGCCAGCAGCAGTGGGTCAGCCAGTTCAGCAGCGTGCTCGCCTACCTCCACGCGGCCAAGGGAGAGGAGGCGGCCTGCCGGCGCAACGCCGAGGAGGGACTGGCGGGGACCACCGCCGGAGCCGTCTCTCCCGGCGCGCCGTGGGCGTACTGGTCGCTCGGGCTGCTGGACCTCGGTCTCGGCCGCGCCGAGGCGGCGCTCGCCCGCTTCGAGCGCCTGACCCGCGAGCCGATGCGCCATCACATCTGCGCCACCCGCTCCGCTCCGGACCTGGTGGAGTCGGCCGTACGAATGGGGGCACCGGATCGCGCCGCCGAGCCTCTGGCGCGCCTGCAGCGCTGGGCCGGGTCGGTCCGGCAACCGTGGGCCGACGCCCTCGTGCTGCGCTGCCGTGGGCTGCTCGCCGCCGACGACCAGGCCGAGGCGTTCTACACGGCGGCCCTCGAACTGCACGACCGGGACGGCCGCACGCTGGAGTACGCCAGGACCGCGCTGCTCTACGGCGAGTGGCTGCGCAGGGCTCGACGAAAGGCCGAGGCGCGCTGGCCGTTGAACGATGCCCTGGAGGTCTTCAACCGGCTCGGCATGCGGCCGTGGGCCGAACGCGCTCGCGGCGAGCTCACCGCGAGCGGCGTCCAGGACCAGGGCCCGGCGCCGGCCGAAGGCGTGGCGGCCGGCCTTACCCCGCAGGAACTGCAGATCGCCCGGCTCGCCGCGCAGGGCCTGTCCAACCGCGACATCGCCGCGCAGCTCTTCCTCAGCCACCGGACAGTCGGCTACCACCTCTACAAGGCCTATCCCAAGCTCGGCATCGCCTCCCGGAGCGAGCTCAAGGATTTCGCCGATCAACTGGGGCTGTGAGAACTTGTCCCGATGATCAGTCCGATACAAGTGCTTCCTGGACGAATGCTCTCCGTGGACGTCGATGACGTCCCGCCGGTCGCGCTGGCTCCCGGTGTCCAGGTACGGACGCTGCCGGGCATGCCGGGAATCAGAACGTGGGTGATCGACATCGCCCCGGGCGCCGAATGGCCCGACCTCGACGTCCACGAAACCTACGGCGAGGCGTACTTCGTCGTACACGGCGAAATCATCGAAGGCGACCGCATCCACGGTCCGGGCACCTACGTCGCCTTCGGCCCGAAGACGAGCCACCGGCCCCGTACTGAGACCGGCGTGCGCGCCTTCGGCTTCAACTACGACGTTATTGGTTGACGACTATCAGAGACCCTTCCTGAGCGCAGCGGCCATCGCGGCCGAATCATGGTCGGGACCGACACCACCGACGATGATCACCTCACCCTCCAGATGCTTCGTACGCAGCGGGAGGATCGCCTGGTAGGCGGCCGACTCGTACCAGTCCCGCGCGTCCTGCCCCGACGGGAACTGGAGCATGACCACGCTCCCGGGCCACCCGCCCTCGCGGACGTCCACCGGTCCGCCATGGACGACGAAGCGGCCGGAGAACGGATCCATCGTCGCCTGAATCCTCTCCATGTACTCCAGCACATCCGGGTGGAGTTCTTCCGAATCACGAAGATGCGCGATCACATAGGCCGTCATGGCTTCTCCTTTGTTCGATCGGGGCGGACCGGCCCAGCGGTCCGCCCCGCGGTGTTCAGACTCCGGCCGGCACCTTGTCGAGGAAGCCGAGCACCTGGCTGATCCGCCCGTCGGCGCCGATCACCGCGACGTCGAAGCCGATGACGACCGGGTCGGCACCCTCAGGTCCCAGGTGCCAGGTGAATCGCGCGATGTCGTGGTGGGCGTCCACGGCGCCGCCGAGGCTGAAGACCAGCCCGCCGAACTGCCCCTGGACCGCCGCGATGGTGGCGTCGAGCCCGTCCCTGCCCTGAACGGAGACCAGCGGGTCGGTGTACACCGCGTCCTCGGCAAGGACCTCCGCCAGAACGGCCTGCCGCGCGGCGGCGTCAGTCTCGTTCCAAGCGGCGAGGTAGCGCTGGACCAGCTCGTTCATGTCGCTCATGTCTCTCCTCAGTGGTCGTGCCCTCTTGTGAACACCACGCTAGGGGCACAGGAACGACGGGGAATCTGACATGCTTAAGTACTTTCGCCCACGCCTTCAGTACGCAGCCGGCTCGCACCAGCCAGCGGCGCGTCTCGGCGGCGATGTCGCCACGCGTTGACTTCCAGAACGCACGCCCATACGTCACCGGCCGAGCGCAGCGGCCCGAAACACCGCCGCCGCTGGCCCGAGGTCACCCGCACCGCGGCACGAGCGGTGCGATGCACCACCGGCGCATCGGGATCCCGACGACGGGCAGGCTTCGTGATGCCGCCGGCTGTAGCCGCAGCCCAGCGCTACAAGGAGCGGACCACCAACCCATCCGCCACGACCGGACGTACGGCATCCGGTTCAGCCATGCACTGAGCCATGACCAGGGTGCGGCTCGTGGCGGGTGACGATGAAGGCATCGTCGCCGAGGGACAGCGACTCGCCAGCGGTGTACGAGACGGCGTGGGGGGCCGTGAGCGCGGCTGTGCGCAGCCACAGCCGCGCGGGTCGCTGGAACTTCACCGCCCGCAGCCCCCACGTGCCGTCATCGCAGGGAACGGCGAGGTTGACCACTGCTGAGGCGTCGCGTACCGCACCGAACCAGGCGTGGGCGGCGGTGTAGTCGGCCAGCGTGACCTGCGCTTGCGTTGGTTGACCGGTCACCGTGGAGCGAGGTGAGCTGGTCGGAACCAGCGCGTGAACCCAGTGGTCATCTGCGAAACGGCCGGCGATCCGGTGGGCAAGGAGGGGACTCCTGGTGAGCCATCCCTCGGCCAACCGTCGCAACGCATCGTCGCGCGCCGCCCGGGGCCGACCGGCAGCGGTGAGCACAGCGTCACCGGCGCCTGCGAAGGTGTCACACAACTCCCGCAGCGAAACCCGGCCGACGGCCTGCGCGTAACGCACCGACCGGATCTCCAGCATCCCCTGGTGGAGCACGGTGACGGCATCCACGGCCCCACCGGGCGGCAGTGACAGCTGGAACTGCCGCGGCTTGCGCCGGCCGGCGCGGCGGCGTGGAGTGGACGCGTCGGCGGCCTGCCCGGCGTGCGACAGGTGCCACAACGAGTCGTCGAACCCCACAGTGGCCGAGGCCGCGCGAAGGCGCCCCTGGACGCCGACACAGACCTCGACTCCGGCGGCATCCGCGGCCAGGGTCGCACCAGCCCCGTCATCACTGTCGAATCGCACGGCCCGGACGTCGCTGAGGAACACTTGCACGACCGCGTCCCCGCGCTCGCCTGGGGTGGCGTAGCGACGCGGCACCGCCAGGGCGACGTAACCGGACAGCTCCTGCCCGGCGCGTTCCACCCGCACCGTCCGGACCTCGGCGCGGGCCAGGTCGTAGTCCTTCGCGACGCTCGCGACAGCCGTCGCGGTCAGCGGCGCGATGCCGGGCTGAACCCGCCCCTGGTAGTCGCGGTAATGCCCGGCACGGTGGACGAGCGGGGGCAGCAGGGGCTCCAACCGGTGTCCGGCGACCGCAGCCTGCTCGATCATCCACGCCCGGCGGGACGGCCCCAGGTCCGCCATCCACACGAGCGCCGCCCTCGCGCGCCGCTCACGCAACCACGCCGGCCGACTGAGCGCCGCATCGAACAGCGGAAAGGCGTTGTTGTCCCAAACGTCCGCGATCTGGACGACAGCCTGCCGGTCGAAGCGGCGACCATCCGCCGCCAGTTCCCCAATGCTGGCCACCGAACGGTCCAGCAGCGCCGCAAACATCGACATGGCAGAAGCCCCGGTCATAACCGCGAAGCCTAAGGGCAGCGCGACGTGCGCGTCTTGACCACGGGCCCCGCTCGCCTGCGATCATGCTCTCGTCTCGGCGCGACCGTAAGTTGAGCCGTGCGTTTGCTGCTTACCCTGCGTAACGCGCGGTCGGCGACAGAAGAGTGACGGATCTTGGAATCTTGCGGCAACGGTCGTAGGCGAACGGTGCCGGGCCACCGGCAGGGCCGGCCCGCACGGCCGCGGACCTGCGGGATCGTGTGGATCAGTACGAGTGGTCGAGCATCCTCTGGATGGTGTCATACACCGAGCGGTCTTCCTCCACTCTCAGGTGATTGCCGAGGGTCTGGCGTAGCTGGGGGCTCAGCTGTCTTCCCTGGGGTGTGTTCGTGGTCATGAGGATGGCCGCGAGAGATCGAACGCCGGGTACCGGATCTGTGAGTGCTGCGGGCAGGCGATTGCGGCCGTGTTCGCCTTGGGCAGACAGAGCACGCAAGATCGTTTCCCTCACGGCCGGGTGTGGTTCCGTCGACAGCGCCTGCGCCAGGACTTCGGGAAGCGATGCACTTGGCGCTGGGTACGTGATGAACGTGCACGCGGCAGCACGCCGTCGTGTTGCGAGTGCGTCGTTCAGCAGCGTGGCCGCGAGCGCTGCTTCGTCGCCGGCCATCTGGTCTGCGAACCAGGTCAGATCACGATGTCCGGTCAGGGTGAAGTCCAACCAGCGCTCATACCAGGCGAGGAAGTCCGGATCGGTGTGGAAGTGAGGCGCGAAGAAGCCCTCGGCGTTGACCTCGACCAGGCGGCCGTGGCCGGGTCCGGTGACGACGAGCAGGGTGAAATCGGTGCATCCTCGGTGGACGACCGCGATCACGCCCGGGAAAGTGGGCGCAGCGCCGCCTTGCCTACTAGCAGGCCATGCGGCGATGTGCACATCAGGAACGAAGGGGAATGGCTCGGCGAGCTTCCCGTTGACTCCCGCGGCCCCGGACACCCACCGTTCCATGGGCAGCAGTCCATAGGTCGGGCC
Organism: Micromonospora sp. NPDC052213; assembly: GCF_040679695.1. Lineage (NCBI taxonomy): Bacteria > Bacillati > Actinomycetota > Actinomycetes > Micromonosporales > Micromonosporaceae > Micromonospora > Micromonospora sp. NPDC052213. The sequence continues at coordinate 4,343 of NZ_JBFAVI010000111.1, read as the reverse complement.
GTACCCGCCATGGCCGATGTGGGTGACGAACTGGCGGAACTCCTCCGGCATCCGGGTGCCGTGTAGTTCCTCGAAGTCTGAGACTTGCTGCTCAGTGAGAATGGGGCCGAGAACGGCCTTCTCCGCTGGGGGCAAAGCTGCGAGTTTGACCTGAATCCGGGCGATCCTGTCGTCCACCGGTACTTCTTGTCATGTCAGAGGGCCGTTTGAATTCAAGGCGTAAGCATAGCGCACACTCTGATACACCGACTGACATCATCGCCACCGGACTGGGCCAGGGATCGCCGGAGCTCCGGTTCTTCGCCGTGAGGTCCCCGGTTCACGGAGCCTTTGGCAAGTGTGAGCATCGGTCACGACGATCAGGTGCACTGTCTCGATAGATCCGGATGCCGATAGAGCCTGACACTTCGGGTGGAGGGTGCTACCGGCAGAGCCGGAAGATCTCCGTCGTAGCGGATCACGTCGCCATCCGGCTGCCGGACGAAGACCGTTACGCCGTCAACCCACACATGCTGCCCTGGGCGTAGGAATAGAGGAGACGGAAGTTCCACTGCCCAGTCGTCAGCCTCAACTATGGTCACGATTGTCAACCGGCCATCGGTGCAGGGCCGGTTCGGACAGCTCCGGTGGAGTCGTCAGACCGAGCTGCAACTCCAGGGCATGAGACGGACGATGACGTGCACCCGGATCCGGTCTACCGGGCGCGATACGCCAGATTCCTCGGACGGACCCGGAGGCCAGTTCGATCTATGTCTCGTACGGGTCCCAGTGAGCGGCATAGCGCAGCAGTGAGCGGGCCAGGTCCGGGTGGGCCGCCGCCCACCGGGTGTCGAAGAGGAACCACTGGTCGAACCCGAAGAAGCCGTCGATGTACCGGGCGACCTGCGCGATGTGCGGGTCTAGCCGGATCAGTGACTCGGCGGGCCGCTCCGTGGGCCGCAGGTCCAGCATCTCCCCGAGGATCGGGGCGTGCGCGGGCACTGGGTCGATGCCGGCGGGCGACGGGGCGTATCCGGGCAGCCGGGCGTAGCGTTCCAGCGCCGGGCCGACGTCCTCGTCTCCGGGGGCGACGAGGGCCCGCAGAAGCCGGGCGTCATGCGGCCAGCGGTGGATGTCGGGGTCGTCGACGCCGCCCAGGTGGGCGGCTAGATCTGGCAGGGTCAGGCCGGGAAAGACGATGGCGCCGGCTAAGTCCAGGTTCCGGGCGGTATCTGGCGATTTCCAGCACAGGCGGACCGAGTAGACGGACTCCAGCCCGGGCGGGGCCAGCCGGACGGTACGGACCGGTACGCCGTGGCGGAAGACCGCGCCTGGCGTGGCCGTGCTGGCGGGCAGGGGCCAGGTGTCGTGCAGCAGGAACGCAAGCCGCTCGGACGACACAGCGGCGGCCTCGTCGTCGATGAAGTAGTAGGCGAGGTCCACCTCGTCGTCATCGGTACGCACTCTCAGGGCGTGCTCGCCGAGCCGGATGAAGGCTTCCTCGTCGTCACCCTCCACCCACAGGTACTCGTTCAACAACTCGCGCAGTTCGTCCACGGACTCCGGCCTGGGCAGGTGCCGCTTTCGGACCTCCTCGAAGATCGACTCCAAGCCGTAGACGTTGCCGCCCAACTCGCTGTCGATCCATGCGTCCGGGCTGTCGTGCTCCCAGCCGCGGCGAAACCATTCGAGCACGGTCGCGTCCGGCACTGTGATCACCCGCTTGCTGAACGGCGATTCCTCCCGCCAGCGGCACACGAAGTACATGCGGCTGACTTTAGGCAGGCGGTCCGACAGGGTGCGTGCCGCGGCCACGGCCGACCGGACTCGACACCCACCGGGTGCCCCGCCCTTCCGCCAGCACCTCCGCAAGGCCGTTCCATCGCGAGGGGCCTCCGCAACGCGCCCTTGTTGATTCAAGGCGTGGAGGTGGAGCTGCGGCAAATGCGGATGCCGTTGGGTGCTGAGCGATCGTGTGCTCGGCGCGACGGAGCCGGCGCGACGCGTTCTGTAGTCGGCTTGCCGCAGCCTTAAGCAGATCGGCATCATGCCGTCGTGGGGTCGGACTGGATCTGGGAGCTGCGAATGCCGACGGTGGCAGAGCCAGCTCTTCGCGAGCTGTACGCCCTGGCAGCCGACCGGAACCTGCGCCCACAACGCCCCGATGGGCTGATCAATCTGTTCACCCATCCGGACGCCGAACTACGCACGGTCGAGGAGCCGCAGGCAGCGCTCGACGCCATGGCGACGGGCAAGGAGCATGGCCAACTCTGGACGGATGGCGACGTCGATATCTTCGTGAACTGGCAGGATGGGACTCTCGCGTGGACGTTGGACGGTTCATTCTGTTACCGCCGCCCGGTGCCAGAGGCCGACGCCTTCCGTGAGTTGCATGCTCGCCTGACCGGCTTATGGCTTGATGTCGCCGAGCGTCTGATGGCCGACGTCGGCCGGATTCTCGACGAATGGTCATCCGAGCAGGTGTTGAACCTCGGCATCCACGACGACTCCCACACGGCCGGTGGTTGGCCGGCTGAGCTCGGCTGGTGGACCTACCTGGGCCCCAATCGCCATCTGCCACCGGCACCGCTGCCCGAGATCGCGGCCCAGGCACGCCGGCTCCCGAGCGGCGCCCTACTCATCGAACTACTCGATGACCCTGCCGCCGTCGGCCCGCTCCGCTACCAGGACATCCACACTCGCTGGCTCCGGGCGGCATGAGCCTGCGGAGCAGAATTCCTTTGCGACGCTGCGGCCCAGCGTACGCACGGCGGCAGATCCGGATGCCGGCGGCCGTCCCGGTCGGCGACGGTAGAGTGCACAGCCATGGCCGCTCCTCCTATCCTGCGAGACATCTTCAACGCCTATCGGGAACAACGGGGCGAGGAGGACGACGGCGTCCTCTTCGAAGACGAGCAGGCACCGATCAGCCGGCTGGACGTGCTCGTCTACCGGCCCACAGGCGCAGCGGATATGACCTCCTTCGCCACCATCGGTATGGCGGCGAAAGAGATGCCGGCGGCGCCCGGATCGGGTCGAGGTGGCCGTGCGGAACTCCACCTCGGGCGACGCGGACCGCTCACCCGTCCCGAGGAGCACGCCATCGCTGTCCGGTTGGCCAACCTTGCGATACACCCGTTCATAACGGGAATGCAACTGAGCTGGGGGCACATGATCGGATTCCGGGAGGACTTCCCGACCTTTCCCGGATGCCGTTCGGTCTTCCTTGCCGGACCGTTGAGCGCCGAAGGCCAGGACTATGTCCACACCAGCGCGGGCGCTGTTCGAGTCATCAACGTCGTGCCGATCACGGACGCGGAACGTGAGCGGGGAAGAGCCCTGACGCCCGTCGACTTCGCCCACTCACTTCTGGAGCATGCCGACATCTTCGCCGAACGACCGCAGTAGGTGGATCAAGCCGTGCTCGCAACGACGGCGCACGCTCATCGTAGTTCCGGACGTGCCCCACTCGCTGGGTTGCCAACACCCGCTCAGCAGCTACTTACAACTCCTAACTAAATGATGTTGGGCGTATCCGGTTGGACGTGAGGATCGTTCTGTCTGAACGTGAGGAGGGGTGAGCAGCCGCCGTGGATCGTCTCGGACGAGTTGTGGTCCGAGATCGAACCGCTACTGCCACCCCGCCCGCCGCGCCGGCACCGCTACCCCGGACGCAAGCCCCTGGATGACCGCAAGGTGTTGTGCGGGATCCTGTTCGTGCTCTACACCGCGATCCCCTGGGAGTACCTGCCCCAAGAGCTCGGATTCGGGTCAGGGATGACCTGTTGGCGCAGGTTGCGGGACTGGAACGACGCCGGCGTCTGGCAACAACTGCACGAGGTCCTGCTCGGCAAACTCCGTGCCACCGGGCAACTCGACATGTCCCGGGCGGTGATCGACGGTTCCCACGTACGGGCGCTCAAAGGTGGCCCAAAACCGGTCCGAGCCCGGTCGACCGCCGCAAGCCAGGCTCGAAACACCACGTCATCACCGACGCGGGCGGCATCCCCCTCGCCGCGAGCCTGACCGGCGGCAACCGCCACGACGTCACCCAGCTCATGCCTCTGGTCGACAAGGTCCCCCGGATCAAGGGCATCCGGGGTCGGCCGCGGCAACGACCCGAGCGGATCTACGCCGACCGCGGCTACGACTACGACTGCTACCGCCGTGACCTGCGGGCCAAGGGCATTACCCCGGTCATCGCCCGCCGCGGCACCGGCCACGGGTCAGGACTCGGCACCCGACGGTGGGTCGTCGAACAGACCATCGCCCTGCTGCACTGGTTCCGCCGCCTACGCATCCGCTGGGAGATCCGCGACGACATCCACGAAGCCTTCCTCACCCTCGCCTGCGCCATCATCTGC
>NZ_JBFAVI010000110.1:0-22655 GCF_040679695.1 Micromonospora sp. NPDC052213 | reverse complement strand
GCGGCGGCCGGCGTGACCGCCGCCGGGCCGGCCCGCCGTCAGCCGGCGACGTGCCGGTCCGACCGCCCGTGGCCGGATCGGAGGGGTCGTGCCGGCGACGCGCTCATCGGCCCGCGCCTTCCAGGAGGTGCTTGAGCGCGGCCAGCCGGTCCCGCCAGTACGCCTTCAGCTCGGCCGCCTGTTCCGCCCCGGTCAGCTTCTCGTGCTGGACGGACACCCGGGACTTCGTCTCGCTCACGGCGGCGAAGCCCACCACGAGCCGGGTCGACCCGTCGCCCCAGTCGGCGCGGAACGTCCGGGGCGCGGTGGCGGTGCGGACCCGGACCTCCGCGTCGGGCAGCCACCGGCGGCGCAGCGCGTCGTCGGCGAAGGCGTCGAAGAGCCGCCGCACCGGTACGGCCACCGTGCGGCTGCCGGCGGCGGAGAAGCCGCCGCCGCGCCGCTGCCCGGGGGCGCGCAGGCCGCGCGTCTGTTCGTACCCGACGGTGAGGGTCTGCGCCCACCAGCCCGGCACCTCGTGCGTGGTGACCAGCCAACGGGCGATCTCGGTGTGCGTACGCCCGGTGGCGTCCCAGGCGTCGAGCAGGACGAACCACTCGTCCCAGCCGCGGCCGGTGCGCTCCCGCAGGAGCGCGTCGGAGATCCGCTCGGTCTGCACCGCCGTGCCCGACGACGTCGCGCCCGGCGCGGGCTTCGGCGGCGCGGCTGCGGGCTCGGGCTCGGCGGCGGTCGACCGGGCGACGAGTTGCCGGCGGGCGGTCGTGTAGCTCTCGCCGGTCTTGTCCATCCGGGCCCGGACCCGGGTCTTGAACGACCTGTCACGCGTCATCACATGCTCCCTCGTCGACGGCGTGGGTCGCAGGGACTCACGCTCCCGTCGACCGCGCCGGAGCAGGGCATGTGGCACGGCATCCCGAGAACGCGAGGCTCCCTTTGCCTCCGCGACGCCGGTGGCGTGAGCACCGGTAAGGAGGTGAGGCGCGGGACGGCGCCGCCACCAGCATACGCCGGGGGAAGGGACGGCGGGAGCAGGACGGGGTCGGGGCAGCGGTCAGGGGCCGGCGGTCTCGCCGGCCTGCTCCCAGATCGAACTCATCTCGTCGAAGGCCTGCTCCATGAGCTGCACCATGGCCTGCCGGGCGCGCTCGCCGTCGCGCCGCTGGATCGCCTGGGCCACCTCCGCGTGCAGTTGGAGGGCCTGCTCGTGCGGGTGGTGGGGCATGAGGTGGTGCTGGTGCCGGCCGGTGAGCACCTCCGCGACCAGCTCCTGCAGCCGGACGAACATCTCGTTTCCGGAGGCGACCAGCACCCGCCGGTGGAACTCGATGTCGAGCCGCAGGAAGCGCTCCTCGTCGCCGGCCTTGCCGGCGGCCCACATCTTCGCCGCGAGCCCGACGAGGTCGCTCGCCTCGTCGTGACCGACCCGGCTGGCCGCGAGCAGGGCGGCGTGCGGCTCGACGGCGGTGCGCAGCTCGGTGATCGAGCGGAGCTGGGCGATGCGGCCGGACGAGGCGAGCCGCCAGCGGATCACCTGCGGGTCGAAGACGTTCCAGGCGTTCGTCGGACGGATCATGACGCCGACCCGTCGGCGGGTCTCGATGAACCCGATCGAGGCGAGTACCCGCAGGACCTCGCGGACGACCGAGCGGGACACGGCGTACCGCTCGACCAGTTCGTCGATGTTGAGGACGGCCCCGGCTGCCAGTTCGCCACCGCAGATGGCCGTGCCGAGGTGGTCGAGGACGCGTGCGTGCAGCCCGGCCTCGGCAGGGGCGATCGGGGCGACTGCGACCCCTGGGGAGGACGGTTTCACACAGCGGATCATATCAGTTGGGTCTACCTCTTGAATAAATCTGCTTTTTCGGCCTAGCATCCCGACGTTAAGCGGATGTAAACAGGGAGGTGGCGGCCCCACCTCGGGCCCGGCCACGGCCACGGCATAAGGAGAGATGGACGTGAGACGTCGATCAGTTATCGGGACTTCCCTGGCGATGGTCGTCGCCCTCGGCCTGTCCGCCTGCGGTGGCGGGGACGACGCCGGCGGCTCGGACACCGTGCGCGTGACGCTGGTGAACCACGTCTGGACGGACAACATCAAGAAGGCGCTGCCGGAGTTCGAGAAGCAGACGGGCCTCAAGGTCGAGGTGACCCAGCTCGGCGAGGACCAGCTCTCCGACCAGTACAACGTCAAGCTGAACGCCGGGTCCAGCGACATCGACGTGATGATGTACCGGCCCCTGCAGGAGGGGAAGCTGTTCGCCAAGAACAAGTACCTGGCCGACCTGACCGACAAGGCCAAGTCGGACAGCGCGTTCGAGTTCGGCGACTTCCAGACCGGGCCGGTGCAGGCCACCAGCTACGAGGACAAGCTGGTCGGGGTGCCGATCATCACCGAGCAGGAGGTCCTCTACTACCGCAAGGACCTGCTGGAGAAGTCCGGCTTCACGGCCCCGCCGAAGACCCTCGACGAGCTCAAGGCGCAGGCGGCCAAGGTCGAGGCGGACAACCCGGGCGTGGCGGGCTTCGTGTCCCGCACCGGCAAGGCGGCCGCCGTCACGCAGTTCTCCAGCTTCCTCTACAGCTTCGGCGGCGACTTCGTCGACGCCAACGGCAAGGCGTCGGTCAACACCGACCAGGCCAAGCAGGCGTACGCCTACTACGGCGGGCTGCTGCGCGAGCACGGCCCGGAGAACATCAGCACCGACATGAGCTGGTCCGAGGCGATGGCGATCTTCACCCAGGGCAAGGCGGCCTTCTACACCGAGGCCAACTCGCTCTACAAGAACGCCACCGACCCGGCCAAGTCGAAGGTCTCCGAGACCGTCGGGTTCGCCGCCTTCCCGGCCGGCCCGGCCGGCTCGAAGCCGTACAACATCCCCTCGTGGGCGCTCGGCGTCAACGAGACGTCCAAGAACCAGGACAACGCCTGGAAGTTCATCCAGTGGGCGGCCGGCAAGGAGCAGGCGCTGGCGCAGCAGAAGGCCGGCGTCCCCAGCGCCCGCACGTCCGTCTGGGAGAACCCGGAGGGCTCGGCGAGCTACCCGAAGGACCTCGCCGAGGCCACCACGGTCAGCACCGCCAACGGCGTGGGCCACGACCGTCCGCTGGTCGTGAAGGTCGCCCAGGCGCGGGAGATCGTCGGCCAGCCGATCGTCGACGCGATCACCGGCAAGGACGCGGCCGCCTCGGCGGACGCGGCCAACGAGGCGTTCCAGAAGTTCCTCGACGACGAGGCGAAGTAGCCCGAAGCGCAGGTGGCGGAGCCGACCGGCTCCGCCACCCCGCGTCGGGACGCTGGCCCTGACCCCCACCCGGAGACCTCATGTCAGCCGTCACCACACCAGTCAAAAGATCGACCGAGGCGCGCCCGGCGTCCCCGGAGACCTCAGCCTGGTCGCGCTGGGCCAACGAGCACCGTAAGTGGCTCTTCGCGGCACCCGCCATGGCGTTCGTCGCCGTGCTGATCGTCTTCCCGGTGGCCTGGACCGGGTACCTCAGCCTGACCGACGCCGAGGGCTCGGTACGCGCCGAGAGCGAGTTCATCGGCTTCCAGAACTACCTCGACGTGCTCACCGACACCGACCGCTTCTGGCCGGCCGTGTGGCGCACCGCCCTCTTCACCGGCGTCGTGCTCCTCTTCGAGGTCGTGCTCGGCATGGCGATCGCCCTGCTGCTGTGGCGGCCGTTCCGCGGTGAGAAGTGGGTCCGCGTCGCGATCCTGCTGCCGCTGGTCGCCACCCCGGTCGCGGTCGGCATGATGTGGCGGCTGATCTTCGACCCCAACATCGGCATGGCGAACCAGGTGCTCGGCTGGGTCGGGATCGGCCCCCAGCCCTGGCTGTCCGGGCAGAGCTCGGCCCTGCCCACGACGATGTTCATCGACATCTGGCAGTGGACGCCGATGGTCGTGCTGATCCTGCTCGCCGGCCTGACGTCGCTGTCCGACGAGCCGCAGGAGGCGGCGCTGATCGACGGCGCCAGCACCTGGCAGCGGTTCCGGCACGTCACGCTGCCGCTGCTGATGCCCACCGTGATCGTCGCGGTCCTGCTGCGCGGCATCGACGCCCTGAAGACCTTCGACATCCTCTACGCCACCAAGGGGCGCGGCGGCGGGTCGTTCCACGAGGTGGAGACCCTCAACGTCTACGCCTACGGCCTCAGCTTCGACTACAACGACTACGGCGTCTCGTCGACGGTCCTCATCATCTTCTTCCTGATCATCATCGGGGTGATGTGGGCCCTGACCTACCGCAAGAAGGGGCTGGACCGATGAAGCCGAGCAGGCCGTTCAAGGTCTTCCGGGCGGTGGCCCTGGTCGTCGTGGTGTTCTCGCTGATGGCGCCGCTGCTCTGGATGATCCTCGCGTCGCTGAAGACCAACGTCGACATCTACGACACCGACAAGGCGTTCTCCTTCTCGCCCACCCTGGACAACTACGGCACCGTGCTGGAGCAGGCGAACTACGTCCAGTTCATCGGCAACAGCCTCTGGGTGGCGTTCGCGGCGACCGTGCTGTCGCTCCTGCTCGGCGTGCCCGCCGCGTACTCGATGAGCCGCTTCAACATGAAGAAGTCCGCGCTCGTCGTGCTCATGGCCCGGGTCATCCCCGGCGTCTCGCTGCTGGTGCCCTGGTACTACGTCTTCTCGAACCTGCAGATGGTCGGCGGGTTCACCGTGCTGATCCTCAGCCACATGTTCGTGTCGCTGCCGCTGATCGTCTACATCATGATGGGCTACTTCGACGGCCTGCCCGCCGAACTCGAGGAGGCGGCGCTCGTCGACGGGCTGACCCACATCGGCGCGTTCCGGCGGATCACCCTGCCGCTGTCGGTGCCCGGCATCGCCACCGCGGGGATCCTGTCCTTCATCTTCTCCTGGAACAACTTCATGTTCGCCCTCGTGCTCTCCGGCGCCGACACCAAGACGCTCCCCGTGGCGATCTTCGACTTCGTCGGCTACGCCAGCATCGACTGGGGCGGCCTGATGGCGGCGGCCACCGTGGTCACCGTGCCGATCATGGTGATCGCCCTGTTCGTGCAGAAGTACATCGTCTCCGGCCTCACCGCCGGCGCCACGAAGGGCTGAGGACGCCATGACGACAATCGAAAAGGTCGAGACCTTCCTCGTCGCGCCGCGCTGGCTGTTCGTCCGGGTGCAGACCTCCTCCGGCATCGTCGGCTGGGGCGAGGCGACCTGCGAGGGCCGCTCCGAGACCGTCCGCACCGCCGTCGAGCAGCTCAGCGAACTGCTGATCGGTCAGGACGCGCTGCGCATCGAGGACCACTGGCAGGTCATGACCAAGGGCTCGTTCTACCGGGGCGGGCCGATCCTGGCCAGCGCCGTGTCCGGGCTCGACCAGGCGCTGTGGGACATCGCCGGCAAGCACTTCGGCGCGCCGGTGCACCAGCTGCTCGGCGGTCCGGTCCGGGACCGGATCCGGGTCTACGGCTGGGTCGGCGGCGACGAGCCCGCCGAGGTCCGCGACCAGATCGCCGCCGCCGTCGAGACCGGCCTGACCGCGGTGAAGATGAACGCGTCCGGGAAGATGAGCCCGGTCGCCTCGGTCGCCGAACTCGACGGCGTGGTCCAGCGGGTGGCCGCCGCCCGCGAGGTGCTCGGCGACGAGCGGGACGTCGCGGTCGACTTCCACGGCCGGTTCACCCTCGCCACCGCCCGCCGGGTCGCCCCGCTGCTCGAGCCGTACCGGCCGTTCTTCCTCGAGGAACCGGTGGTCCCGGAGAACTCGCACCTCATCGGCGAGTTCGTCCGCTCCACCACCACGCCGGTGTCGACGGGGGAGCGGCTCTACAGCCGGCAGGAGTTCCTGCCGGTGCTGCAGGCCGGCATCGCGGTCGCCCAGCCGGACCTCTCGCACGCCGGCGGCATCACCGAGGTCCGCAAGATCGCCGCGCTGGCCGAGGTGTACGACGTGCAGCTCGCCCCGCACTGCCCGCTCGGGCCGATCGCCCTTGCGGCCTGCCTGCAGGTCGGCTTCGCCACGCCGAACTACCTGATCCAGGAACAGAGCATCGGCATCCACTACAACCTCGGCGCCGAGGTGCTCGACTACTGCCTCGACAAGACCCCGCTGACGTTCGTCGACGGGTACGTCGAGCGGCTCACGGCACCCGGACTCGGCATCGAGATCGACGAGCACGCCGTGCGAACGGCGGACAAGCGCGGCCACGCGTGGCGCAGCCCCACGTGGCGGCACCGTGACGGCTCCTACGCGGAATGGTGATCACATGACCCTCGACCTCACCGCCGAACTCACCGACGCCCGCATCCTCGCGGTCATCCGGGGCACCGACACCGCCGGCGCGATCGCCGCCGGCACCGCCCTGCTGGAGGAGGGCGTACGCCTCGTCGAGGTGGCCCTCACCACGCCGGACGCTCTGCGGGCCGTCGAGGCGCTGCGCGGGGTCGCCCCCGCCGGCTCCCTGGTCGGCGCCGGCACCGTGCTCACCGCCGCCGACGTGGCCGACGTGGCCGCCGCGGGCGCCCAGTTCGTGGTGACGCCGGCCGTGGTCGAGTCGATCCCCGAGGCGGCCCGCCGGGGCATTCCGGTCGCCGCCGGCGCGTTCACCCCGACCGAGGCGTACACCGCCATGCGGATGGGGGCGTCGGCGATCAAGCTGTTCCCGGTGTCGGTCGGGGGCCCGGCGTACCTCAGGGCGGTGCGTGACCCCTTCCCGGACATCCCGTTCGTCGCGGTCGGCGGCGTGGGCCTGGCCGACGTGCCCGGCTACCTGAAGGCCGGCGCGATCGCGGTCGGCGTCGGCGGGCCGCTGGTCGGCGACGCCGCCTCCGGCGGTGACCTGGACGCGCTGCGGACGCGGGCCCGCACCTACCTCGCCGCCGTGCGGGAGCCGGCCGCGTCATGACCGCACCCGACCTGCTCACCGTCGGCGAGACCATGGTGTCGCTGCGCTCCGCCGGCCCGCTCGCCGCCGGCGGACCGCTGACCATGCACCTGGCGGGCGCCGAGTCCAACGTGGCGGTGGGGGTGGCCCGGCTGGGCCACCGGGCCGCCTGGGCCGGCCGGGTGAGCACCGACGAGTTCGGCGAGTACACGCTGCGGCAGCTACGCGCCGAGGGCGTCGGTGTCGACGGCGTGACCCGCGACCCGGACCGGCCGACCGGCCTGATGTTCCTGGAGCAGCGCACCGCCGACCTGACCCGGGTGCAGTACCACCGGGCCGGATCGGCCGGGTCGGCGCTGCGCGTCGACGACCTGCGGGCGCCGCTGGCCGCCGGCGCCGGAATGCTGCACCTGACCGGGATCACCCCGGCGCTGTCCGACACCGCCCGCGCGGCCACCCGCTGGGCCGCCGAGGCCGCGGCCGAGGCGGGCATCCCTCTCTGCCTCGACGTCAACTACCGCGCCCGCCTCTGGTCCCGGGACGCCGCCCGCGAGGTGCTCACCCCGCTGGCGGCGTACGCCTCGATCGTCATCGCCTCCGCCGACGAGCTCGACCTCGTCGGCGACCCGGGCGCCGACGAGTCCACGGTCGTGGCGGACCTGTTCGGACGGGGCGTGGACACCGTCCTGGTCAAGCTGGGCGCCGACGGGGCCCGGGCGCACACCCCGGACGGCGTCCAGCACGTCGGGGCGCTGACCGTGACCGCCGTCGACCCCGTCGGCGCCGGGGACGCGTTCACCGCGGGCTACCTGTCCGGCTGGTTCGACGGGCTCGACCTGGCCGGTCGCCTGCGCCGCGCGGCCACCCTCGGCGCCTTCGCGGTCTCCAGCCGAGGCGACTGCGAAGGGCTGCCCCGCCGCGCCGAACTGTCCCTTCTCGACGGCCACGAGACGGGCAGCGTCCTCCGTTAGCCGCCCCGCGCACCTGTAGAAGAAAGGCATCCCGTGAAGATCGTCGCCGCTGACGTCATCGTCTCCAGCCCCGACCGCAACTTCGTCACCCTGAAGATCACCACCGACGACGGGATCACCGGCCTGGGCGACGGCACCCTCAACGGCCGCGAGCTGTCGGTCGCCTCGTACCTGCGCGACCACGTCGTCCCGCTGCTGATCGGCCGCGACCCGCACCGCATCGAGGACACCTGGCAGTTCCTGTACCGCTCGGCGTACTGGCGGCGCGGGCCGGTCACCATGGCGGCCATCGCGGCGGTGGACGTGGCGCTGTGGGACATCAAGGCCAAGGCCGCCGGCATGCCGCTGTACCAGCTGCTGGGCGGGGCCTCCCGCACCGGCATCATGGCCTACGGCCACGCCTCCGGCCGCGACATCCCGGAACTGTTCGACTCGATCCGCCGGCACCTGGAGCTCGGCTTCCGGTCGATCCGCGTGCAGACCTCCGTGCCGGGCATCAACGCCGTCTACGGCGTCGCCGCCCAGCCCAGCGCCGACGGCAAGCGGTACGACTACGAGCCGGCGCAGCGCACCCCGCTGCCGGCCGAGGAGGACTGGGACACCCGCGCCTACCTGCGCCACCTGCCCGGCGTCTTCGAGGCGGTCCGCAACGAGTTCGGCCCGGAGCTGCCGCTGCTGCACGACGGCCACCACCGGATGACCCCGATCCAGGCCGCGAAGCTGGGCAAGGCCCTGGAGCCGTACGACCTGTTCTGGCTGGAGGACTGCACCCCGGCGGAGAACCAGGAGGCGCTGCGGCTGGTCCGCCACCACACCACCACCCCGCTGGCCATCGGCGAGATCTTCAACACGGTGTGGGACTACCAGACCCTCATCCGCGAGCAGCTGATCGACTACGTCCGGTCCGCCGTCACCCACACCGGCGGCATCACGGCCATGCGCAAGCTGCTCGACTTCGCCGCCCAGTACCAGATCAAGTCCGGCATCCACGGCCCGACCGACATCTCGCCGGTCGGCATGGCCGCCGCGCTGCACCTGGACCTCGCCATCCACAACTTCGGCATCCAGGAGTACATGCAGCACGGGCCGCTCACCAACGAGGTCTTCCGGCAGTCGTTCACGTTCACCGACGGCTACCTGCACCCGGGCGAGCAGCCGGGGCTCGGCGTGGAACTCGACGAGGAAGCCGCCGCGAAGTTCCCCTACGTGCCGGCCTACCTGCCGTTCAACCGGCTCAAGGACGGAACCGTCCATGACTGGTGAGAGCCGCCGGAGCGGTGCGGCCGCGACCCGGCACGTGGTCGTGATGGGGGTCTCCGGGGCGGGTAAGACGACCGTGGCCCGGGGCATCAGCGCCCGTACCGGACTGACCTTCGCCGAGGCGGACGAGTTCCACTCGCCGGCCCACGTGGAGCAGATGCGGGCCGGCGTGCCGCTGGACGACGCCGCGCGGCTGCCCTGGCTACGCAACCTGGCCGCGTGGATGGCGGACCGCTCCGCCGAGGGCGTGTCGACGGTGCTGGCCTGCTCGGCGCTGAAGCGCTCCTACCGCGACGTGCTGCGCCAGGGGCCGCCGAGCGTCGAGTTCGTCCACCTGGACGGGCCGGCCGAGGTGATCCGGGACCGGTTGGCCCGGCGTGCCGGGCACTACATGCCGGCGAGCCTGCTGGAGTCGCAGCTGGCCACCCTGGAGCAGCCCCATCCGGACGAGTCGGTGCTGGTGCTCGACGGCTCGCTGACGCCGGACGAACTCGTCTCGGCGGCGGTCGACGGGCTCCGCCTGCACACCGGCGTCGCCACCAGCGGGTAGCCACGGCCCGGTCGCGGCGCCCCGGCCCCGCGACCGGGCGTCACCCCGGCAGCGCGTCGAGGTAGACCCAGCGCCCGTCCTCGCGAACGAACCGGCTGCGCTCGGTCTGCGTCCCCGGCCGGCCGCCGGCGCGGTAGTGGGCGCGGAACTCGACGACGCCGGTGGCGTCGAAGAGCCCGCCCCGGTCGGTGTCGACGATCTCCAGCCCCGTCCAGCGCTGGCCCGGTTCCAGGTCGAGCCGGCGCGGCCGGGTCGAGGAGTGCCAGCTGCGCAGCAGGTACGCGGTGTCGCCGACGGCGAAGGCGCTGTACCGCGAGCGCATCAGCGCCTCGGCGGTCGCCGCGTCGGCCTCGCCCCGGTGCAGTCGCCCGCAGCACTGCGCGTACGGCTGGGCGGAGCCGCACGGGCAGGTCGGGTCGGGGTCGTCGGCCGCGCTCCGGCGGGGTCTGGTCGCCACGGGGCCCATTCTGGCCGACGGCCCGCCGCGACCGGCGTCCGGACCCCGCGCGGCGTCCGCCCCGGCACGCACTCCGACGGTGCGGTTCACCGCCGGAGTACCCGCCGTGCGGGCCGGGTCAGCGGCCGCTCGTCCGGGCTGTCCGCCGGTTGCCGAAGGACTCCATGGTCGTCGCCTTGCGGGCCGGCGCCTTCGCGGCCGCGCCGGCACGGGTCGCGGCGGCCTTCGCCGTCTTCTTCGCGGGCGCCTTCTTCGCCGGCGCGCCCGTGGCCGGCGCCTTCCGGGCGCGGGTGGGGGCCGCCGTGGCGGAGGTGGCCTTCTTCCGGGCCACCCGGGGCGTCGTCGACGTCGGCTTCTCACCCGGGGTCTTGGCCGCGGTCGTCCCGGTGGCCCGCTTCGTGGCCGTCGCCACCTTCTTCGCCGCCGCCGTCCGCTTCATCGGGGCCTTGCGCGCCCCGGTGGCCTTCCTGGCCCGTCCTGCGTCCGCCATCGTCGCTCCTCGGGAATCGGCCCTGGGCGCACCGTCTTCCCCCGGCCCCGAAGGTCAAACGCCGGCGTCGGGCGTCCGGCCCGGCCGGACAGCGCGCGCGGGACCTTTCCCGCCCGGTGACGTGCGTCCACGTGGCGGTCCAGCCCGGAGGCGGCAGCGCGGTCAGAGCCAGCCGGAGCGGCGGAAGAGGCGGTGCAGGGTGACCGCGACCAGTGCCATCAGGCCCAGCGCGGCCGGATAGCCGTAGCGCCAGTTCAGCTCGGGCATGGTGGCGAAGTTCATGCCGTAGATCCCGGCGATCCCGGTCTGGGTGGCGGCGATGGCGGCCCAGGCGGCGATCTTGCGCATGTCGTTGTTCTGGTCCACCGCGAGCTGCGCCAACCGGGACTGCAGGATCGAGTTGAGCAGGTCGTCGTAGGCGGCGACCCGGTCCACCGCCCGGGTCAGCCGGGCGTCCACGTCGACGAACCGGCGGCGCAGGCCGCGCGGCGGGTTGTCGGGGCGCTCGTCGAGCAGCGACCGCAGCGGCGCCTGCAACGGCTGCACCGCCCGCTTGAACTCCACGATCTCCCGCTTGAGCTGGTAGATGTGCTGGATGTCGGCGGACCGGTCGCGCGCGAAGACCGTCTCCTCGACCCGTTCCAGGTCCCGCTCCACGTGCCCGGCGACCTCCAGGTAGAGGTCGACCATCCGGCCGCAGACCGCGTACGCCACCGCCCACGGGCCCTCCGCGAGCACTGCCGGGCGGCGCTCGATGTCGGCGCGGACCGGGGTGAGCGCGCCCGCGGCGCCGTGCCGCACGGTGATGACGAAGCGGTCGCCGAGCAGCACCATCACGTCCCCGGTGTCGATCACCTCCGAGGTGTCGGTCAGCTCGGCGTGCTCCACGTACCCGGCGGTGCGCAGCACCAGCAGGGTCACGCCGCCGTCGCGCCGCACCGTGGGGCGGTGGCCGTCGGCGAGCGCCTGCTCGACTGTCAGGTCGTCCAGCCGGAACGTGCGGCCGACCGCCGCCATCACCGCCGGGTCCGGCTCGTGCAGACCCAACCAGACGAAGGCGCCGCGGCTGCGGCGACTGCGGGCGTACGCGTCGGCGTAGTGCGGGCGGCCCGGCTCGCGCCGTCCGTCGACGTAGACGGCGCAGTCCACCACGGCGTCCGGGTTGGACCGTCGCGGCTCCCGCTCGCGCTGCCCGGGGACCGGCCGGCCGAGCAGCCGGTCGAACACGGCCGACAACCGCAGCCGCTCCCTCACCCGCTGCGCCACCCGTCCACCTCCGCGTCGCCGGCATCCGCGCGGACACCGTACTCGGACCCGGCGAATCCTGGGTCACGGCACCCGGGTGGCGAAGACGACGACGTTGTCGACGTAACCGCCGACGCGCCGGTCGAACCGGCCGCCGCAGGTGATCAGGCGCAGGCCGGCCGCCCCGCTGGGGCCGTAGACCAGGTCGGTGGGGAAGCGGTCCTTCGGGTACGACGCGACACCGTCGACGGCGAAGGTCGCGACGCTGGCGTCAGCGCGGGTGATCCGCACCGTGTCGCCGGCCCGGAGCCGGCCGAGGTCGAAGAAGACGGCCGGCCCGGCGGCGGAGTCCACGTGCCCGACGATCACCGCGTTGCCGGTCTCGCCGGGGCTGACTCCGTGCCGGTACCAGCCGGCGAGGGTGGGCCGGTCCAGCGGTGGCACCTCCAGGCGCCCGTCGGCGTCGGCGCCCACCGGGACGATCGGGGCCCGCACGTCGATGGCCGGGATCCGCACGTCCACCGGTTCGGCCCGGCCCAGCGGCGGCACCGACGGCGTGGGGCGGGCCCCGGGTGGCGCGTCGGCGGCCCCGGGCCGGGGCGGGCGCGGCGGGGTCGTCGCCACCCCGGCGGTGACCAGGCCGAGCCCGCTGGTGCCGAGCAGGACGACGACCGCGACCGCCCACCCGGGCCTGCGCCAGGACACGTTCCCACCTCCGTACGCGTTCGCCCGGGTGCCCGCTCCGGCGTTCACCGGTGCGGGCACCCGTCGCAGGGATGGACGGCTCGGCCGTCGGTCAGAGCGTGGCGCCGGCCATGTGGCGTCGGCGGCGGGCCAGGATCAGGGCGCCTCCGGCGGCGGAGCCGAGCAGGACGCCACCGGCGGCGAGCGCGCCGGCCCCGTCGGTGTCGTCGCGGCCGCCGGCCTGGGCGCCGCCGATCGGGGTGACGGTGAACGTGGCGCTGCCGGCCGAGCTGCCGTCGCCGCAGGTCGCGGTCACCGTGTAGGTGCCCAGGGTGAAGCCGGCGGTGAAGAGTTCCGCGCTCAGCCCGCCGCCGGCCGCCGCCGTGGTGGACCGGACGTTCTGGTCGCGGTTCGGCCCGGTGACGTGGAAGATCGCGTCGCCGGACTTGGGGTTGCACGTGGTCGCGGTGAGCACGACCGTCCCACCGACCGGGGTGGTGGCCGGTGACACGACGGTGTCGGCCAGCGCGGCGCCCGGGAGCAGGAGCGTGCTGAGGCCCACGCCGACCGCCGCCGATACGAGAACTGTTGTGACCTTCATGCGCGTCTCCCTCACTTTTCGTCCGCTGACTGCGTGGGACGTCGTTCGGGTGGCCAACTCCGTGACTAGCACCGGTGTGACCAACCCTAGGAGGGTTGGACCCCCGATCCGGTGAAAATGAGAAATCCTCGTTGCCGTCACGTGTCCACCCCGGAGGCGGAGGGAGCAGCGGAAATGCCGGCACGGCCCGCCCGCGAGGGTTGGCCGGGGTCGATGCCGTCAGTGCCGGGCTGTCTGGGCCTGGGCCGGTCTCGGCCCGTGGCGGGGACGATGCGCCGGGGCGGGCCGGTCTCGTCCGCGCCGCCGCCCTGTACGCACCGAACCGGTGGCGAGGTGTTCGACCGGCACGGAAAAGTGCCCTCCGGAACAGGCGGATGAGACCTCGAAAAATCTCGTCGTGCCAGCCCGGAAGGCACTTTCGCGTTCCCGGCCTACCGGCCGGGCGGCCCTCAGGAAAGGTCGGGGCTAACAGGTTGACGAACTGGAGATCCGGATCTTGTCAACAATGCCGTACTGGGACAGGTAGAGCGGGCTGTCCGGGCGGAGGCATACCTGCCTGCCGTTGGTGAAGTGGAAGTAGGCGACGTCGTCGTTGCGGGAGTTGAAGGCGTAGGCGGAGCCACGGCTGGACGAGCCGAGAGTCTGCCAGGTGCTGGTAACGTCCTGATACGCCGCAGTCGGCCGCTGCGCCGTCCAGTCCCCGGGGGTGAGATAGAAGCACACGCGCGGATAGGTGCACCCGTAACGAGTGCTGGCCTGGGCGGCCGTCGGGGCCACCAGTGCGCCGGCGACCAGCGATGAGGCGACAACCGCAACTGAGGCGACGACTTTCTTCAACATGTAATAGACCTCCCCGTGCGTACCGCCCCCGTGGCAGTACGCATTTAAGGTGACATATGTAAATAATTATTGTCAATGACTGCGTAAGATTGTTGGCTCATCGCGGCCCGGGGCCGTCGTGCGGTGCCAGACGGTGGTGGGTGGCCAGCAGCGCGCCAGTGTCGCGCGAATCCCGCGTGCCTGGCGTCGGCGGGGCCGGTAGGGTCGCCCGGTGACGGAGATCAGGACCGAACGGCTGCTGCTGCGGAGCTGGCGGGATTCCGACCTCGCCCCGTGGGCGGCCATGAACGCCGACCCCGAGGTGCGCGAGCACCTCGGCCCGCTGCTCGGCGCCGAGCAGGCCGCCGCCTCGGCGCGGTCGTTCCAGGCCGCCATCGACACGCTCGGCTACGGCTTCTGGGCCGTCGAGGTCCGCGACGGTGGCCGGTTCATCGGCTTCGCCGGCCTGGACCGCGTCGACGACGGGCTCCCGGTCAGCGGGGTGGAGGCCGGGTGGCGGCTCGCCCGCTCCGCCTGGGGCCACGGCTACGCCACCGAGGCGGCCCGGGCCGTCCTGCGGTACGGCTTCGACACCGTCGGGCTGCCGGAGATCCTGGCGATCACCACCGCGACGAACGTACGCTCCCAGGCCGTCATGCGCCGCCTTGGCATGACCACCGACCCGGCCGACGACTTCGACGACCCGGACGTCGAGTCCGGCCCGCTGCGCCGGCTGGTCGTCTACCGCACCCGGGCGGGGGACCGCTGAGCACCTGACGCGCCGTCCGGTCGGCCGGCGTGCCGGTCAGGGCAGGACAGCCGCCCGCTCCGGCGCCGCACGGAACTGCCGGTCGACCAGGGCCAGCAGGGCGGCGTGCGTCTCCGCGTCCGCCGCGACGAGCAGCCCGCCGACGCCGGTGTGCAGGGGCTGTCCCCTCAGGCCGGTCACCACGCACCCGGCGGCCTGGCACAGGGCGATGCCGCTGGCGAAGTGCACGCTGTCCCGGACGTCCCGGTCGGTGACGTACGCGGCCCGCCGCCCGGCGGCCACCCACGCCAGCGCCAGCGTCGTGGAGAGCACCCGGGGACGGAACCGCGCGGCGAACTCCGGGTCGGCGAGCAGCCGCAGCGCGTCGAACACGGGCGCGTTCGGGAACGGCGGGTCGAGGTCGACGTCCACCAGCCGCGACCGGGCCGACGGCACCAGCGCCTCGTCGACGCCGTCGCGGCGCACGTGGGCGCGGCCGTCCCCGACCCAGAACAGCTCCCCGGCGAGCGGGTCGGCGACCGCCGCGGCGGTGATCTCCGCGTCGACGCGCAACGCCACGTTCACCGCGGCGAGCGGGGTCCGCGCCGCGTAGTTCAGCGTGCCGCAGAGCGGATCGACCAGCCAGGTCCGGGCCGCCGAACGGGAGCCGCTGTGCCCGCTCTCCTCCCCCAGCACGGCGTCGTCCGGCCGCGCACCGCGTAGGACGTCGAGGATGGCCTGCTCCGACTCCAGGTCGGCCACGGTGGCGAAGTCGCCGGGGCCCTTGTCGAACCGGTCCAACGTGCCGCCGTAGTGGGCCCGTACGACGGCCGCGCCGGCCTCCGCCGCGGCGATGGCCAGATCGGGGTCGGTGTGCGCCATGGCTGCACGGTAGACCAGCGCCCGCCGGCGCCGGTGAGCCCGTCCTCAGCCCCGCACGGTGGGATCGGTCACCCAGCCGGCGAGCAGCACCAGCCCGGTGAACCGGTGCACGGCGAGGAACCCGAACGGACGGTCGACGTCGAGGCGCACCCGCCGCCTGCGTGCGGTGAGTCGCGGCGGGGCGGAACCCGCCCGCACGGAGAGGGCGGTGACCACGGCAGTGCGGAAGCCCGTCGCGCTGAAGGTGGCCGTCGCGCTCTGCCGCGCCTGCGAGACGGACAGGAGCCGGGCGATGCCGGGGAAGTGGTCGCCGTCCCCGGTCGCGGTCGCCAGGCCGAACGTCGCCGGCCGCTTCAGCAGGTCGTGGTCGGCGGAGACGGTGAAGCCGACCGTGGAGACGTACAGCTCCGGCCGGTCGTCGTACGCGTCCACGACCTGTTCGGTGACCCCGGGGCCGGCGGCGACGGGCAGCGCGGACGGCGCGCCGAGGCCGCCGATCGCGGCGGGCAGCACCTCCGCCGCCGTGCGCCCGGGCGCGCCCAGGGCGAGCACCACGTCGACGTCGGCGGTGCCGCGCACGGTCAGCAGGCTCAGCGGGCCGGCGGCCGTGTCGGCGACCCGGAGCGCGTCGAGGTCGTGGCTCAGCCGGCCCAGCCCGGCGAGCCGGCGGCCCCGCCACGGCCCGCCGGCCGGCTCGCACCGGGCGTCCCGGAACGGCTCGGCCCACTCGGTCAGCAGCGACAGCGCGCTGGCCAGGACCATCGCGGTGTCCGGGGTGACCTGCACCGGCATCCGGGGGACCAGGCCGTCGGTGTGGGTGGCGGCCCACTCGTCGAGTGCCCGCTGGTCCTGCGCCTCGTCGCCGGTCAACTCCCCGCGCATGGCCGCCGGCACCTCCCGCAGCCACCGGTCGGTCAGCTGGAGGTCCCGCCGCGCCCAGGTGGCGAGCGCGAGCCGGGTGGTGGGGGAGCGGTCCAGGTCGAACCGGGCCGGCTCGGGGGCGACCGCGAGCAACTCGTCGCGGACCGGCGCGGCGGCGTAGGGGGCGAGCAGCGCCAGCAGCGGGTACACGCCCGCACCGGACAGGACGGTCTGCTCCCCGTCCAGGCTGGACGCCCAGCGGGCGGTGAGCGCGTTGGCGGCCGTGGTGCTCATGCGGTGCGGACCCTCCGGTGGTGGCGACGGTGCCCGTCGCCCGGCGGGGCGACCGCCGGCACCCTACCGCCGCGCGGCACCCGGCGGGTGCCCGCGACCGCCGGCCCGGCCGGCCGGTGGCCGGTCGTCGGGAAGGTGTGGCAGCGTGGTCGGCGTGACCGCCTCCGCACCGCTGGACGTCGACCTGGCCCTGGTCGGCGGCGGCGGTGCCGCGTCGCTGGTGCTCGCCGCCCTGGACCGGCACGGTGTGCGTGACCTGCGGGTCGCCGTCGTCGACCCGGTCCACCGGCGCGGCCAGGACCGCACCTGGGCTTTCTGGGACCGCCCCGGCAACGACCTGGACCCGCTGCTGGCCGCGAGCTGGCGACAGGTCGAGGTCGCGACGCCCGCCGGCCGCCGCGTCCTGGACCTCGCCCCGCTGCGGTACGCCGTGCTGCGCTCGGGCCCGGTCTACGACCGGGCTGCCGAGGCCGAGCGGCGGCTCGGCGTACGGCGGATCGTCGCGCCCGTCGACAGCCTGCACGACGACGGCGGACACGTCACGGTGCACGTCGGCGGGGGCCGCTCGGCGCTCCGCGCGTCCTGGGTGCTGGACTCCCGGCCCCGGCCGCCCCGCCGGCCCGGCCGCACCAACTGGCTCCAGCACTTCCGGGGCTGGTGGCTGGAGTCCGAGGCGCCGGTCTTCGACCCGGCCCGGGCCGTCCTGATGGACTTCCGCACCCCGCAGCCCGCCCGGGGCGTGTCGTTCGGTTACGTCCTGCCGGTCAGCGACCGGTACGCCCTGGTGGAGTACACGGAGTTCTCGCCCGACCTGCTCAGCGACGCCGGGTACGACGCCGCGCTGGCCGGCTACCGCGACCTGCTCGGCCTCGACCCGGCTCGGCTGCGGGTGCGGGAGGTGGAGAACGGCGTGATCCCCATGACCGACGGCCCGTTCGACGCCCGGCCCTCGCCCCGGGTGGTCCGCCTCGGCACGGCGGGCGGCGCCACCCGGCCCTCCACCGGCTTCACCTTCTCCGCCATGCGCCGCCAGGCCGAGCAGGTCGCCGCCGCCCTCGCCGCCGGCCGACCGCCGGTGCCCGCGCCCGCGTACGCCCGCCGGCACCGCTGGATGGACTCGGTCGCGCTCCGGGCGCTGAACGCCGGCGGCGTCGGCGGGCCGGACTTCTTCGACCGGCTCTTCGACCGCAACCCGGCCGAGCGCGTGCTGCGGTTCCTCGACGGCGCCACCACCCCGGCGGAGGAACTGGCGGTGATGAACTCCACCCGGCTGCTGCCGATGGTCGCCGCCGCCGCCGGCGACGTCGTCGCCCGGCTCCGGGACCGCCTCGACCCGGCTCGCCGGTCGGCGACGTGGACGGTCCCGCCGCCGGTGCGTGGCGGCCGGACCGACGCCGACGGCTGACGGCGGGCCGGTTGCCCTCGTGGGCGTGGCGGCCGGCCCTCCCGTCCGAGGATCGACAGCCGCGGCGCCGGGTCGGCTGCCCCGACGGCGGGAGAGCCGGTCGGGATTCGGTAGGTTGCCGACATGGCGGACGAGACGACCGGCAGGGTCGTGCAGATCTGGACCGACGGGGCGTGCAGCGGCAACCCCGGCCCCGGCGGGTGGGGCGTGGTGCTGCGCTACGGCGCGCACGAGCGGGAGATCTGCGGCGGCGAGGCGACCCCGACCACCAACAACCGGATGGAGCTGATGGCCGCCATCCAGGCCCTGGAGAGCCTGACCCGGCCGGTCACCGTCGAGCTGCACACCGACAGCACGTACGTGCGCAACGGCATCACCAGCTGGCTCGCCTCGTGGAAGCGCAACGGCTGGCGGACCGCCGCGAAGCAACCGGTCAAGAACGCCGACCTGTGGCAGCGGCTGGAGGCCGCGTGCGCCCGGCACCGGGTCACCTGGCTGTGGGTGAAGGGGCACAACGGCCACCCGGAGAACGAGCGCGCCGACGCGCTGGCCAACCGTGGCATGACCGAGGCCCGCGCCGCCGCGGTCCCGGCCGGCCGCTGACCGCGTCAGCGGCCGGCCGTCGCCGACGCTATTCGCGGTTCGGGTCGACGGTGCCGGAGACGTCGGCCACGTCGTAGCCGGCGCGGCTGACCTCCCGGGCCGAGCGCCGGTCCTCGGCCGGCAGGTCCGCGAAGTCGTCGCCGGTGTCGTCGGTGCTGTGCAGGGACTCGCCCGGCGGACGCAGCGACGCCTGCATGGCGGTCGCGCCGTCCGGCTCGTCGGTGGCGGCCCGGTCGGTACGGTTCTGTTCGGTCATGCCGCCCCTCCTGCCCCCGTGGGGTGATCGCAAACGCCCGGTCCCGGGCTCAACGCGCCGCGTCCGGGTGCCCCGGCATGCCGGACCCGCCGCTGGAACTGCCCGATGCGCCGCCGGCCACGCCGGACCCGTCGTCCTCGGTGACCAGGTCGGGCTTCGCCGTCGTGTCGTCCGGCGCCGGGACGTCGGTGTCCGCCCCGACCTGGACCAGCCGGGCCTGGCCGGCCTCGTCCTCGGCGTGCGCCGGGTCGACCGGCAGCTCGCCGTCGCGTGCCCGATACCCCACCGCTGCCTCCCCGTCGCCGCCGTGCCGTTCGGTCCCGGCTACCCGGCGCCGACGGGGTGAAACGTCGGCCGGTGGGCAGGAGGGAGTCAGCGTCGCCGGGTGGGGCGGCCGGGTCGCCCGGGGGAGCGCGGCGCGCGGCGCACCGGGGTGAGCGCCAGCGGCGACCAGTGCCCGGGGCGCGTCCGGCCGGGCGGCAGCGCGGTGCGCTGGTCGCCCCGGGCCGCGTCGAGCTGCGACTGGTGCAGGAACAGGCTGCCGGACAGGTCCGCGCCGCGCAGGTCCGCCCCGCGCAGGTCGGCGCCGGTCAGGTCGGCCAGGCCGAGGTCGACGCCGCGCAGGTCGGCCCCGATCAGCAGCGCCCCGCGCAGGTTCGCCCGCCGCAGGTCGACCCGGCGCAGGTCGACGCCGAACAGTTGGGCGCCCCGCCGGTCCGCACCGGCCCGGCCGCCCCGCGACCGGGCCGCGTCCCCGGCGCGGGACAGCAGCGGGTTGACCCGCCCCCGGTGCGCGTCCACGTCGAGCGCCCGCAGCGTCTCGGGGGACTCCCGGGTCAGCCGCTCGGTCTCGGCGAGCGCGCCGGCGAGCTCGTCGCGCAGCGGCTGCGGCGGGCGCAGCGTGAGCGCCTCGGTCAGGTACCAGAGCAGCTCGTGCAGCGGCCGCATCACCGCGAACGTGTCGAACATGCTCGCCGCGGTCTCCGGCGCGTCGCGCCAGTCCCGCCCGCCGAAGGTGTGCTGGGCCACCCGCTGCCCGGCGCCGAAGCAGTCGAAGACGGTACAGCCGGGGAAGCCCCGCTCGCGCAGGTCGGCGTGGATGCCGCAGCGCGAGTCGGACCCCAGGTTCGGGCAGGGGCGCCCGGCCGGCTTGTCGATGGCGAAGTCGGCCGACGCGGAGAACGCGGGCGCGACGCAGCAGAGCCCGAAGCACCGGGCGCAGTCCGCGCGCAGGTCGTC
The DNA here is from genome assembly GCF_040679695.1 of Micromonospora sp. NPDC052213. NCBI lineage: Bacteria > Bacillati > Actinomycetota > Actinomycetes > Micromonosporales > Micromonosporaceae > Micromonospora > Micromonospora sp. NPDC052213. The sequence goes on along the minus strand of NZ_JBFAVI010000110.1, from coordinate 2,427 downwards.
CGCCGCCGACGATGACGACCGGGGTGTCTCCGACACGCTGACCGTTCTCCTGCCGATCGTGACCCTTCCGCTCGCCGGGACGCGGGCGGACCTCCCATTGTCCCGCGCGGCGCTGGTGGCCCGCCCGGCGGGCCGGGCCACCAGCGCAGAGCGCGCGTCGGGCCCCGCCCGCCCCGCCACGAAACGCTCAGACCCGGGTGATGCGTACGGCGTCCGCGACCACGTAGCCGGTGCCCGAGGTCCACCGGCTCACACCCACCTTGTTGCCGTCGCCCCGGGCGAGGGTGAAGGTGCCCAGCGAGGACCACTTCCCGCCGTTGCTCCGCTGGTCGACGTGCACCGTCTTGTTGCCCGTCGAGGTGGCCACGATGTAGGGGGTGGCGGCGCTGTTGCCGGTGGACGCCGGGTACCAGACGTCGACCCGGTAGGTGCCGGTCTCGGGGACGTCGACCTTGTACCAGGCGACGTCGCTGGCGGCGACCGGGACGGCCCGACGGTAGCTGGTGCCGTACCGGCCGGTGAGGCTGGACGAGACGGCCCAGTTGCTGCTGGCGGTGAAGCGCCCGGCCGTGGTGTTGTCCACCACCGTGCTCCACGGGCTGAAGTACGTCGACCAGAGGTTGTGCGTCGGCCAGCTGGTCACCTGGCGGGAGGCGGCCCACAGCGCGCCGTCGATGTCGCCGTAGTTGAGGCCGGAGGGATCGTCGCGCTGGTTGAACAGCGCCGCCCAGCTCATGCCCTGGTAGCTCTTGACCAGCAGGGTGTAGGTGCCGGCCAGGCTGCCGGTGTGCCAGATGTTGTACTTCGTCCCGCCGCTGGTGGCGAAGGGGCGCACGGCCCAGCCGAGGCCGTAGTACCAGCCGTTGCCGTTCACGCCGGTCGAAGGCACCGCGGTGACCTTGGCCAGCGAGGCGCCGTCGAGCACGCCACCGGCCCCGTCGAGCATGGTGGCCCAGCGGACCATGTCCACCGCCGAGGCGACCCACCCGCCGTTGGCGTCGCGCAGGCTCATGCTGAAGGTGCCGTACGGGGCCGGCACGATGGTGCCCGAGTCGTCCAGCACGGTGCGCCCGGTGTACTGCGACCGGTAGCTGACCTCGCCGGCGAACCGCGTCAGGGCCTTCCCGTGCGCCATCCGAGTGATGCCCAACGGCGCGAGGAGCTTCTGCTTGACGTACGCCTCGTAGGACAGGCCGGTGACCTTCTCGACGACGCGGCCGGCGAGGAAGTAGCCGTAGTTGCTGTACGCCACGGTGCTGCCGGGGTTGTGTTGCAGCGGCTGGCCGGCCATGTAGCGCAGGACGTCCTCCTTACGCAGCTCCAGCGGCACGCCCAGCGCCTGCGCGATGACGTGGTCCCGGCCGTGCAGGGGATCGAAGGTGAGGTCCCGGTCCCAGCCGCCGAGGTGCTGCAGCAGCCGCCGCAGGGTCACCTGCGGCAGCCTCGGGTCGACGGACTGCCCGGTCGGCGGGATGAAGTCCAGCACCGAGGTCACCGGGTCGTCGAGGCCGACCAGGCCGTCCTGCGCCAGTCGGAGCACCGCCGCCGCGGTGAGCGACTTGCTGAGGCTCGCGATGCGGAACAGTGACGTCGGCTGGATCGTCTCCGCCGAGTTGTTGCCGTAGCCCCGGGCCAGCACGAGCCGGCCGTTGTACGCCACCGCGAGCTGCCCGGCGCTGACACCGCGCGCCTGCATGAACGACTTCATGGCGTCGTCGAAGCTGCTCAGCCCGGCAACCGCGGTGCCGGTGGCGACCCACCCGTCCGCCGCCCGCGCCGGCCCGTGGAGCAGCGTGCCGGCACCGGCGGCACCGGCGCCGGCCGCGCCGACGAGCTTTCCGAACGTCCTCCTGCTGACTGCCCGCACGACATCTCCCCGTGTAGTTGATCTAGCTGGGGAGACCCTACAAGAGGATTCGAGATTGGACAGTCCGGTCGACGGCCGTCACGTCACTTCCGCACCGACCGCCAGTCGTGGGAGGTGAGCGCGTTGGCCTGCGGTCCCATCAGCAACATGCCGCCGTCGACGGGCCAGGACGCGCCGGTGACGTGCGCGTCGCCGGGCCGGCCGACGGGCAGCCCGGGCCGTTCCCGCGTGAACGAGTCGACGTCCTCATGACGGGTAGTTCTCGTACCGCGCTGGCCTGGTGCCGCACTGCCCGTTCCATGCGGATGCAACCATACGTTGATCCCGGTCCATGCGGGGGATTGCCCACGTCGATGCGCTCTGCCATTCTCCACCGTGGACGCTGCCAGCGACGGTCGCCAATCCGGAGGACCGTGCGGCGGCCCCTATCCGCCGGAGGGACCCTCGTGAAGCGCAGACGTCGCCACCTGCTCGTGGGACTGGCGGTCGGTGCCCTGGTGGCATCGACCGGTCTCGTCGGAATCCACTTCGCCGGCGCCCAGGTGCCGGCTCCCGCCGCC
>NZ_JBFAVI010000109.1:0-22670 GCF_040679695.1 Micromonospora sp. NPDC052213 | reverse complement strand
CGGCGCGGCCCGTACGGCCGCGCCGGCGTCCCCGTCACAGCACCTTGGCCAGGAACGCCTTCGTCCGGTCGTGCCGGGGGTTGGCGATCACCTCGCGCGGGTTGCCGGACTCGACCACGACGCCGCCGTCCATGAAGACCAGCGAGTCGCCGACCTCGCGGGCGAAGCCGATCTCGTGGGTCACCACGATCATCGTCATGCCGTCGCGGGCCAGGTCCTTCATCACGTCGAGCACCTCGCCGACCAGTTCCGGGTCGAGCGCGCTGGTGGGCTCGTCGAAGAGCATCAGCTTCGGCCGCATGGCCAGCGCCCGGGCGATCGCCACCCGCTGCTGCTGGCCGCCGGAGAGCTGACCGGGATAGTTGCCGAGCTTGTCGCCCAGCCCCACCCGCTCCAGCAGGGCGGCGGCCCGGTCGCGGGCGGCGGCCTTCTTCTCCCGGCCCAGCAGCACCGGCGCCTCGGCGACGTTCTGCAGGGCGGTCATGTGCGGGAAGAGGTTGAACCGCTGGAACACCATGCCGATCGCACGGCGCTGGGCGGCCACCTCCTTCTCCCGCATCTCGTGCAGCTTCCCGCCGCGCTCGCGGTAGCCGATCAGCTCGCCGTCCACCCAGATCCGACCGGCGTTGATCTTCTCCAGGTGGTTGATGCAGCGCAGGAACGTCGACTTGCCGGAGCCGGAGGGGCCCAGCAGGCAGCAGACCTCGCCGCTGCGGACCTCCAGGTCGATGCCCTTGAGCACCTCGACCGACCCGAAGGACTTGTGCACCTGCTCGGCCCGGACCATCGGCCCGGACTCCGCCGTGGGCGCGCCGGCCTGGGCCGGCGCCGTCACCTCGGTCATACGCCGTCCACCTTCCCGGTCGCGCCGCCCGCCTCCGCGGCGATCCCGCGCAGCTTCGTCTTCGCCCGCCCGCTGCGCCCGACGCCCTTGGAGAAGTGCCGCTCCAGGTAGTACTGCCCGACCAACAGCACGCTGGTCAGCAGCAGATACCAGATGGTCGCCGCGACCAACATCGGGAAGACCTGGAAGGTCCGGCTGCCGACGGCCCTGAGCTGGAAGAAGAGCTCGGTCGAGACCGGCACGAAGGCCACCAGCGAGGTGTCCTTGAGCATGGCGATGGTCTCGTTGCCGGTCGGCGGGACGATCACCCGCATGGCCTGCGGCAGCACGATGCGGCGCAGGATCTGCCCCCGCCGCATGCCCAGCGCCTGGGCCGCCTCGGTCTGGCCCTCGTCGACCGACTGGATGCCGGCCCGGACGATCTCCGCCATGTAGGCGGCCTCGGAGAGGCCCAGCGCCAGCATGCCGGCCACGAAGCCGGCCAGGACCTCCAAGGCGGAGAAGCCGAACAGCCGCGCCTCGAAGTCGTCGACCCCGAACAGGGCACCGATCTGCCGGTCGAAGGGCAGCCCGAACTCGATGCGCGCCCAGAGGATGCCCAGGTTGCCGAAGAGGATCGCCAGCACCAACCGGGGCACCGCCCGGAAGAACCAGGTGTACGCCCAGGCGACGCCGCGCAGGATCGGGTTCTCCGACAGCCGCATGATGGCGAGGACGATGCCCAGCACGATGCCGATCAGCATGGCGGTCAGGAGCAGCGCGATGCTGCCGCGCACCCCCTCCATGATCGGCGGGCGGAACATCTCGTCGACCATGAACGACCAGTTGAACGCCTTGTTCGTCACCAGCAGGTGGACGAACATGGCCACCAGCACCCCGATCACGGCGACGGCGACCCACCGCCCGGGATGCCGCACGGGCACGGCCTGGATGGGTTCCGGCCGTGCCCGCTCGGGTGTGTCTGTTTCGACCGACATGGTCAGCTGGTCGGGTTCAGCGCCGGGGTCGTGATGGCGCCGCCCTCGACGCCCCACTTCTTCAGCGCGGTCTCGTAGCTGCCGTCGGCGATGACCGCCTGCACGGCCTCCCTCAGCACCTCGGCGAACGCGGCCTGGTCCTTCTTCACCGCGTAGCCGTACGGGGCGGACTCGTAGATGTCGCCCAGCAGCTCCAGCTGGCCGTTGCTCTGCTTCACCGCGTACGCGCCGACCGGCGAGTCGGCCAGCATGGCGTCGTCCTTGCCGCTGACCACGGCGGCGGTGGCGTCGCTCTGCGCCTGGTACTGGTCGATGGTGATCGCCGGCTTGCCGGCGTCGGTGCACTTCTTCGACCGGGCGGTGATGTCGTCGAGCTGCACGGTGCCGACCTGCACGGCGATCTTCTTGCCGCAGGCGTCGTTCGGGTCGATCTTGGCCGGGTTGCCGGCCTTCGTCGCCCACTGGGTGCCGGCGGAGAAGTAGCTGACCATGTTGACGGTCTTCATCCGCTCGGCGTTGATGGTGAACGAGGAGACGCCGACCTCGTACTTGCCGGAGTCCACGCCGGGCAGGATCGAGTCGAACGGCGCCGACTCGTACTCGGCCTTCAGGCCGAGCTTCTGCGCGACGGCGTTGAACAGCTCGACGTCGAAGCCGACGACCGTCTTGCCGTCGGCGTCGAGGAACTCCGCCGGGGCGTACGTCGAGTCGGTGCCGACCTTGATCACGCCGTCGGCCTTGATGGCGTCGGGCACCTTCGCCGCCAGCGCCGAGTCGGCGGCGGCGGTGACGCTGGGTCCGGCGCCGGGCTGCTCGGTGCTCTCCTTCTCGCCGCAACCGGCGAGCGAGAGGGCGAGCAGCGCGGCACCCGCGGCGCCGAGCACGGCCCGGCGGCCACCAGAGATGTGGAACATGTCGTTCTCCTTGCGATGAGGGGTGGCGGCCGGTCAGGCCACGCCGAGGTAGGCCTCTTTGACCGCCGGGTCGTGCAGCAGGTCCGCACCGGTCCCGCTCTTGACGATCCGGCCGGTCTCCAGCACGTACGCCCGGTGCGCCCGGGCCAGGGCCTGCTGGGCGTTCTGCTCGACCAGCAGGATGGTGGTGCCCTGTTCGTTGATCTCGGTGATGATGTCGAAGATCTGCTGGATCAGCATCGGCGCCAGACCCATCGAGGGCTCGTCGAGCAGCAGCAGCTTCGGTCGGCTCATCAGCGCCCGGCCGACGGCCAGCATCTGCTGCTCGCCGCCGGAAAGGGTACCCCCGGCCTGCTTGCGCCGCTCCGCCAGGCGCGGGAACAGGTTCAGCACCCGGTCGAGGTCCTGGGCGATGCCCGCCCGGTCCCGCCGGGTGTAGGCGCCCATGTCCAGGTTCTCCAGCACCGTCATGCCCGGGAAGATGCCCCGGCCCTCCGGCGCCTGGCACAGCCCCCGCCTGACCCGCAGGTCGGCCCGGAGCTTGGTGATGTCCTCACCGTTGAACCGGATGCTCCCGCTGGCGACCGGCCGGATCCCGGAGATGGCCCGCATCGTGGTCGACTTGCCGGCGCCGTTGGCGCCGATCAGGGCGACGATCTCGCCCTCGTCCACCGTCAGGCTGATGCCGTGCAGCGCCTGGATCCGCCCGTACAGCAGGCTCACGTCGTCGATCTCAAGCAGCATCGTCCGGCACCCCCAGGTACGCCGCGATCACCTTCGGGTTCTCCCGCACCTCGGCGGGCAGCCCCTCGGCGATCTTCTTTCCGAACTCCAGCACCACGATCCGGTCGGTGACCCCCATGACCAGGCGCATGTCGTGCTCGATGAGCAGCACGGTCACGCCGGTGTCCCGGATCTGCCGGATGAGCTGGAGCAGCTCCTCCTTCTCCGCCGGGTTGAAGCCGGCGGCCGGCTCGTCCAGGCAGAGCAGCACCGGATCGGTGGCCAGCGCGCGGGCGATCTCCAGCCGCCGCTGCTCGCCGTAGGAGAGGTTGCGGGCGAACTCGTGCATCCGCTTGCGGATGCCGACGAACTCCAGCAGGCGCTCGGCCTTCTCCCGGCCCTCGCGCTCCTCCTTCCAGTACCGCGGCAGGCGGAACAGCGCGGAGATGACGCTGGTCTTGTGGTGCGCGTCCGCGCCGACCAGGACGTTCTCCAGCGCGGTCATCTCGGGGAAGAGGCGGATGTTCTGGAACGTCCGCGCCATGCCCATCTTGGTGATCTGGTGCCGCTTCTTGCCGCTGATCTTCTGGCCACGGAACCGGATCTGCCCCTCGGTGGGCTGGTAGATGCCGGTCATCGCGTTGAAGCAGGTGGTCTTGCCGGCGCCGTTCGGCCCGATCAGACCGAGGATCTCCCCCTTGTAGAGGGTGAAGTCCACCTCGTTCAACGCGACCACGCCGCCGAAGCGCAGCGTGACGTTGTCGACCTCCAGCAGCGGCTCCCGGGTGGGCACCGCTTCCACGGCCGGCGCGCCGGCCTGCGCCGGGACGGCCGGCGTCTGCTCGGTGTCACTCACCGACGGTCACCTCCTTGCGGCGGTCCTTGAACTCCGCCGCACGTCGTCGGTTCGGGATCAGGCCCTCGGGCCGGAAGATCATCATGATCACCAGCACCAGGCCGAAGAACAGGAACCTGAACTCGTACAGCTCGACGCCGAACAGCTCGATGCCGCGGAACCGCTCGATCATGTACGCCACCAGGCCACCGCCGACGATCGCGCCGACGATGTTGCCGGAGCCACCGAAGATGACCGCGGCCAGGATGATGATCGAGTTCAGCAGCTCGAAGTTCTGCGAGTTGACGAAGTTCTGCTTGCCCGCGAAGAGCGCACCGGCCAGCCCGGCGATCGCCGCGCCCGCCGCGAACGCCCACAGCTTGAACTTGAACGTCGGCACGCCCATCAGCTGCGCCGCGTCCTCGTCCTCGCGGATCGAGATCCAGGCCCGCCCGACCCGGCTGTGGGTCAGGTTCCGCACCCCGATCACCACCAGGATGATCACCGTGAGCACCAGCCAGTAGTACGGCCGGGCGTCGAGCACGCCGAAGACCGGCCTCCCGTCGGCGTACTGGCCGGGCGGGTGGGGGATCTGGTTGAAGCCCCGCTGACCCTTGAGGAACTCCGAGCTGACCGCGCCGATCCGGATCATCTCGGCGAAGCCGAGCGTCACCAGCGCCAGGTAGTCGCCGCGCAGCCGCAGGGTCGGCGTACCGAGCATCACGCCGGACACCATCGTCAGGGCGATCGCCACCGGCACCGCCAGCAGCCACGGCCACAGCGTCTTGATGTCGCTGCTCGGCGAGGTCAGCACCGCCACGGTGTACGCGCCGACGGCGAAGAAGCCGAAGTAGCCGAGGTCGAGCAGGCCGGCGAAGCCGACCACGATGTTCAGGCCGACGGCCAGCAGCACGTAGATCGAGACGGTGAACATCACCTGGGTGAAGTTCGCACCGGGGGTCGGGATCGGCCCCAGGTACTGGTAGAACTCCTTGTTCGGCAGCGCGTAGAAGAACACGATCACCGCGGCGAGCAGCGCCCAGCGCACCCAGCGCGGCGCGCCGCGCCACCGTTCCCCGGCCGCCTCGCGGCCGGAGCGCACCTTCTCCAGGACGGTCGTCATGCCCGCGCCCTCCCCAGCGACTCACCCAGCAGACCGGTCGGCCGGAACATCAGCAGCACCACCAGCACCGCGAACGCGGCGAAGTCCTTCCACTGGGTGCCGAACAGGCCGGAGGCGTAGTTCTCGATCACGCCCAGCAGCAGGCCGCCGACGAGCGCCCCGCGCAGGTTGCCGATGCCGCCCAGCACCGCGGCGGTGAACGCCTTGAGACCGAGCAGGAAGCCGACGCTGTAGGTGAGGGTCTGGATCCGCACGTCGTAGAGCAGACCGGCGACGCCGGCCATGCTGCCGCCGGCGATGAAGACCATCAGGATGATCCGGTCCTTGTTCACGCCCATCAGCGCGGCGGTGTTGGCGTCCTGCGCCACCGCCCGGATGCCTCGACCGACCCGGCTGCGGTTGATGAACAGATCCAGCGCGATCATCATCACCAGCGCGGACCCGAGGGTCAGCAGCTGAACGGCGTCGATCGGCACGCCGGCGATCTCGAACAGCGGCTTGGGGCTGACCAGGGCCGGGGCGCCCTCCGGGCGGCGGCGGGTCCACACGCCGAACGCCTCGGAGATGGCGATGGACGCGCCGATCGCGGTGATCAGGAAGGCCAGCGGCGGCGCGTTGCGCTTACGCAGCGGCCGGTACGCCACCCGCTCGATCACCGTCGCGGTGCCCGCCGAGGCGATCGCCGCGACGATCATCGCCACGAGCAGGTAGAACATGATCGAGCCGAGCCCGCTGACCTGCGAGTCCTGGTTGAGGCCGAATCCGTTCCAGGTCCAGATCGCCGCGAACGCGCCGGCGATGAAGACCTCGGAGTGGGCGAAGTTGATGAGTCTCAGCACGCCGTAGACCAGCGTGTAACCCAGCGCGACCAGGGCGTAGATCGCACCCTGCGTCAGGCCGGTCGTGGTGAGTTCTCCGAAGTTGGAGAACAGTCCGTCGAAGTTCAAGGGAGGGACGCTCCATCAGGGTCTGGAGAGAAAAAGGGGGTGCGGCCGGGAGCGAGCTCCCGGCCGCACCCGCGATCACAACTCAATCGCTGTAGCAGCGACCGGCGTCAGGACTTCGGGATCTCCTGATCCGGGACGACCTTGCCACCGACGACCTTGAAGGCCCAGACCTTGACCTGCGCCGGGTCGAGCTCGCCGCCCTCGACGAACTTGTAGCTCGCCGCGACGCCCTCGCCGCTGTAGCCCTTCACGAACTCCAGCAGGCCCGCACGGGTGGTCTTGCCCGCCTTGATGCCGGCGAGCAGGATGTTCGCCGCGTCGTAGGCCGTGTCGCTGTAGGTGCCCGGGTCGGTGCCGTTGAGGGCCTTGTACTCCTGGACGAAGGTGCCCCGCGCCTCGGCGGCCGGCGCGCACGGGCAGGTGAGGATGGTGCCCTCGGCCGCCGCCGCACCCGCGGAGGTGATGTACGCGGCGTCGTTCACGCCGTCACCGGCGATCAGCGGAGCGGTGACCCCGGCAGCGCTGAGCTGCTTGCGGATCAGGCCCGCCTCCTGGTAGTAGCCGCCGTAGAAGATGGCCTTCACGTTCGCGGCCTTGGCCTTGGTGACGACGGCGGAGAACTCGGTCTGCTTGCCCTCGCCCTGGACCTTGTCCGAGCCGACGACCGCCGGGCCGAGCAGCTTCTTGACCTCGTCGGCCAGGCCGGCGCCGTACGCGGACTGGTCGTCGATGACGTAGACCTTGTCGGCCTTCAGCACGTTCTTGATGTAGTTGCCGGCCGCCGGGCCCTGGCTGAAGTCGTTGCCGACCGCGCGGAAGAAGGTCTTCCAACCCTGCTCCGCGAGGCTCGGGCGGGTCGCGGAGGGGGTGATGGTCACCAGACCGGCCTCGTTGAACAGCGGACCGGCGGCCTCCGACTCGCCCGAGTAGGCCGGGCCGACGATGCCGAGGATCTTCGTGTCGTCGATGGCCTTCTGGGCCAGACCCGGGGCCTGGTCCGGGCTGCCCTGCGAGTCCAGGGAGACCAGCTCGACCTTGCAGTCGGCGTTTTCCTTGTTGTACTTGTCGACGGCCAGCTTGACGCCGTTGTTCTCGTTGATGCCGAGCGCCGCCGAGCTGCCGGTCAGCGCGCCGAAGAACGCGATCTTGTTGCCACAGGCTTCCCCACCGGACGCCGTGTCGTCGCCACCGCTGGAGCATGCGGTGCCGCCGGCGACGAGCGCCAGCATGGCGACCCCACCGATAACGCGAGCGAGCTTCTGCCTCAAGGCCCGAACCCTCCTCCGTCCCATGGTCCGAACCACCCGCTGCCCATTGGCCCTTGCGGGGGCGGACGAACCAGACCGTCGTCGCCGGTCTGGGGCCGGACGCTATCCCACCTTTCAGCTGTGACGAAAGCCCCAGCGGAGCGGGTTGACCGAACCGTTACACGCCGTGGCGGATTGGAAACGATCGCTGTAAGAACCGTCGGCCATGAATGCCCCTCGCCTTCGTTTCGTCGGTAACGGGCAGGTCAGCGCCCACTCCCTACCGATCGGCGACTGACAGCCCCGCCCACCAGGCACGCGACGCCTGGCCGTCATCGGCGACCAACACCAGTCGATCTCCCTGGGCCGCCACCGCCACCGCCGTGTCGCCGCCGTCGGGCACCACGGCGGGCATCGCCATCGTCCGCCACGAATCCCCCGAATCGACCGAGAGCCACAGTCCGTGACCGCCGCCGTCCCCGGTCACCGCCACCAGAGCACGCCCGGCCGGCACCAGACCGTCGACCGACGGCACCCCCGGCCCCGGCACGCCGAACCCGCCGACCCGCCGCCACTCGTCCCCGGCCAGCCGCCAGGCCGCGAACCCCTCGCGCACCGGACCGACCGTCACCAGCCCGCCGTCGCCCACCGACGCCACCCGCTGCGCCTGGCCGCGCCCGTCGGCCGCCGGCAACGCCACCCGCCGCCAGGCACGGCCGTCCGCCGAGGCCCACGCCAGGGGCGCCAGCGCGGTCGCGCCCGGCGGCAGCACCGCCCCCACCACCCACCAGCCCGACGGCACGGCCACCGCGTCGTACGCCACCGTCCGGCCGCGCCCGTCGCCGGCGAGCTCCGGCGCGCCCTCCCGGATGGTGAACCGCTCACCGTCGGGGGAGGTCCAGACCGCCGCGCCGTCGACCCGGGCCCCCGCGATCAGCCAACCGGCCGGCCCGGCGGCCAACCGGGTCACGCTCACCGCCCGCGGCCCCGCGTACAGCTCGAAGGGGGCCGGCACCTCCCGCAGCGCGCCGTCCGGGGCCTGCGCCCAGGTGCCCGTGCGGGGATTGCCGTGCACGCCGCCGTTCTTCGCCCCGAGCGCCGCCACCCGCCCGTCCCGGCAGGCGGCCGCGTACAGCACGTGCTGGCGGCCGTAGAAGCTCGACGCCGCCACCGGCAGCGCCGACCACGCCGCGCCGTCGGCGCTGCTCCAGGCCGCCGGCCGTGTCTCCCCCGCCGCGTCGGCCAGCCCGCCCACCACGTACCACCGGCCGGCGCAGGCCACGGCGTCGCGCAACAGCGGCCGGCCGGCCGCGCCCGGCGGCGCGGGCAGGGTCAGCGGCTGCCACGCCGGGCGCAGCGACTCGGCGGCGGGCTCCGCCGGGGCCCGGTCGCAGCCGGCCAGCAGCGCGGCGACGACACCGAACACCGCCACCAGCCGCCGGGACCACATGGGATCAGATGTTATCGATCGGCCGGCCCGGCGGGGAGCCCCGTCGCACGGGCCCCGGCGGGTCGCGCCCCGGGTCAGGAGGCGGGCTGCGCGACCTCGCCGCCGGCGGTCTCGGCGAGGATCCGCTCGGCGACCTCCTTCATGGTCATCCGGTGGTCCATCGCCGTGCGCTGGATCCACTTGAACGCCTGCGGCTCGGTCATCCCGTAGGTCGTCATGAGCGCGCCCTTGGCGCGCTCCACGGTCTTGCGGACCTCCAGCCGGTCGGTCAGCCCGGCGACCTCCGACTCCAGCGCGGCGATCTCGGAGTAGCGGGACAGGGCGATCTCCACCGCCGGCACCAGGTCGCTCTTCTGGAAGGGCTTCACGAGGTACGCCATCGCGCCGGCCGCCCGGGCCCGCTCCACCAGGTCACGCTGGCTGAACGCGGTCAGGATGATCACCGGGGCGATCCGGGCGCCGGCGATCCGCTCGGCGGCGGCGAGCCCGTCCATGATCGGCATCTTGATGTCGAGAATGACCAGATCGGGCTTGAGCTCCTCGGCGAGCCGGACGGCGGTCTCGCCGTCACCGGCCTCCCCGACCACCTCGTAGCCCTCTTCGACCAGCATCTCGGCGAGGTCCAGCCGAATGAGCGCCTCGTCCTCGGCGATCAGAACGCGCCTGCGCTCGACGTCCGTCTGCGTCTCGGCCACGAGCCACTCCCACCATTGTTCCCGGCACGGCTACCACCCATGCTCCCGCACGAGCGTAGTCGGGTACAGTAAGCGGCACTCGCCGGGATGGTGGAACGGCATACACGGAAGTCTCAAACACTTCTGCCCGAAAGGGCTTGCGGGTTCGAATCCCGCTCCCGGCACTCCTGTCACACCGCTGTTCCCTGATGCGCGGTGCACCGCTCGAGATGCGGGCCCGTGCCCGCGCCCTCCGCGCCCGAGGCGACAACATTGGTCGGTTGCCCGCGCGCTGGCCCCGCACCACCGTCTGGCGCTGGTGCGTCGACCGGCCCGAACCGCTCGTGACCGGCACCGCCGCCCGCTGCTCGCCCGATGTCGGCTATCCGACCGCGCCTGAGCCGCGCCACCCGGACGCCACGAACAGCCCGGACCACGGCGAGGCTGGTTCCGCGGCACGGGCCGGGCGTGAAACACGAGCGGGCGATCGTCCTCCGCGACCGACGACACCGCCGCCGCCCACCGGCCCCGGCGGCTCCGCGCCCAGTCGTCCGGCGGCGCGGAGGTGCCGGCTCAGCCGAGTTCGGCGAGCGCCCGCGCCAGGTCCTCGCGCAGGTCCTCCGGGTCCTCCAGGCCGACGGAGACGCGCAGCAGCCCACCGACGGGCTTGGCCTCCTCCTCGACGGGCCGGTGGGTCAGCGAGGCCGGGTGCTGGATGAGCGTGTCGACCCCACCGAGCGAGACGGCGTGGGTGATCAGCCGGCAGCCGCCGGCGACGGCGGCCGCGGCGGGCGCGCCGCCGCGTACCTCGAAGGCGAGGAGGCTGCCGGGGCCGGCCATCTGCCGGCCGACGAGCCCGGCCGGGTCGTGCAGCGACGGGTGGTGAACCCGCGTGACGGCGGGGTGGGCGGCGAGCCAGGCGGCGAGTTTCTCCGCGCCGGCCTGCTGGGCGCGGACCCGCACCGGCAGGGTCTGCAGGCCGCGGTGCAGCAGGTACGCGCCGAGGGGGTGCAGGATCGCCCCGGTGAGCGCGCGGACCTGGCGCAGGCGGGCGGCCCAGTCGGCGTCGCAGGCGACGACTCCGGCGAGCACGTCGCCGTGTCCGCCGATGCTCTTGGTGGCGCTGTGCAGCACGAGGGCGGCGCCGTGCCGGGTGGGCTGCTGGAGCACGGGGGTCGCGACGGTGTTGTCCACGAGCAGCGGGACGTCGCCGGCGGCCTGCGCGAGGGCGGCGATGTCGACCAGGTCGAGGGTGGGGTTGGCCGGGGTCTCGGCGATCACCAGGGCGGTGTCGGGGCGGACGGCGGCGGCGACCTCGCCCGCGCAGGCCCAGGTGACGGTGGTGCCGAGCAGGCCGGTGGCGAGCACGTGGTCGGTGCCGCCGTAGAGCGGGCGGACGGCGACGAGGTGGCGCTTCCCGTCCCGGGTGGCGGCGAGCAGCGTGGCGGTGAGGGCGGCCATGCCGCTGGCGAAGGCGACGGCGTCGCCGGTGCCTTCGAGGTTGGCGAGGGCGGTCTCGAAGCGGGCGACGGTGGGGTTCCACAGGCGCTGGTAGACGGCGCTGCCGCCGGCGGGGAGCGTGCCCCCGGTGGCGAGGGTCTCGTACGCGTCGCCGCCGGCGTCGACGGACGGCAGGGGGTTGGTGGTGGAGAGGTCGATGGGCGGCACGTGGACGCCGAGGGCGGCGAGGTCGTCGCGGCCGGCGTGCACGGCTCGGGTGTCCACGGTCGTCATGCCGGAAGGATCGAACATCAAGCCAGCAGGGAGCAATAGTTCCGAAGATGATTCGGCCAGATTCCTTTGATTGGCGCGGCGATTCGACGGAGGATGTCTCCATGCCCCTTGCGACGAACGATGTGCGGCGGTTCGCGGCCCTGGACGACACCGATCGGGCGATCCTGTCCGAGCTGGCCGCGGACGGCCGGCTGCCGAACAACGCCCTCGCCGAGCGGGTCGGGGTGGCCCCCTCGACGTGCCTGACCCGCACCCGCGCGCTGCGCGAGTGCGGTGCGATCCGCGGGTTCCACGCGGAGGTGGATCCGGCGGCGCTGGGGCTGCCGTTGCAGGCGCTGGTGTCGGTGCGGTTGACCGCGCACGAGCGGGCGGCGGTGGACGCGTTCCGGGCCCGGTCGGTGCGGCTGCCGGGCGTGGTCTCGGTGTTCCACGTGGCGGGCGCGGAGGACTACGTGCTGCACGTGCGGGCCGCCTCGGCGGACGCGCTGCGCGACTTCGTGCTGGACCACCTGGCGGTGGACCCGGCGGTGCTGCACACCCAGACGAGCCTGATCTTCGAACAGGCCCGCGGCCTGGGCTGAGCGCCCGGCGCGACGCGCCGCGTGAGCTTGGTTGCCCCAGGGAACAATTCGGGGGCCGGGCGGGTTGGCCAGCCGTGTGATCAACGTACCGCTGTCTGTTCTTGACCTTGCCCCGGTCGCGGCCGGCGCCACGGCCGGCGAGGCCCTGCGGCACACCACCGAACTGGCCCGCCGCACCGAGGAGCTCGGATACCACCGGTTCTGGGTGGCCGAGCACCACAACATGCCGGGGATCGCGAGTTCCGCCCCGGCCGTGCTGCTCGCGCACCTGGCGGCGCACACGTCGACGATCCGGCTGGGCTCGGGCGGGGTGATGCTGCCCAACCACGCGCCGCTGGTGGTGGCCGAGCAGTTCGGCACCCTCGACGCGCTGCACCCGGGCCGGATCGACCTGGGCATCGGGCGCGCCCCGGGCACCGACCAGGTGACCGCGCTGGCGCTGCGCCGGACCATGGAGGGGCTGTCGGCGGAGGGCTTCCCCCGGGAGCTGGCGGACCTGATGAACTACTTCACCGGCGAGCGGCCGGGGCCGATCACGGCCACCCCGGGTCGCGGGCAGCAGCCGGCGATCTGGCTGCTCGGCTCCAGCGGGTTCAGCGCCCAGCTGGCGGGGATGCTGGGGCTGCCGTTCTCGTTCGCGCACCACTTCAGCTCGCAGCACACGCTGCCCGCCCTGGCGCTGTACCGGCAGAGCTTCCGCCCGTCGACGTGGCTGGCCGAGCCGTACGCGATGGTGGCGGTCAACGCGGTCTGCGCGGACACGGACGAGCGGGCGGAGTGGCTGGCGGGGCCGAGCGCGCTGTCGCTGCTGCGGCTGCGCTCCGGTCGACCGGGGCCCCTGGCCACGCCGGACGAGGCGGCGGCGTACCCGTACACCGAGGTCGAGCGGGAGTTCGTGCGGCAGCGCCGGGAGGGCCAGGCGATGGGCTCGCCGGAGACCGTGCGGCGGCAGCTCGGCGAGCTGCTGGCGCGCACCGGCGCGGACGAGCTGATGCTGACCACGCTGGTGTACGACGTGGCCGACCGGGTGCGCTCGTACGAGCTGATCGCGGCGAAGGTGGCCGGTGGTCTGCGCCGGGACGGCTGAAACACGATCTTCACGTCGCCGTCACCGGGGAGACGCGCGGGCCGCCTAGGTTTGTCCCCGGTGGTGGTACGGCATCCCCGGTCGGGACGGGGCGGGGATGCCGCGGTGTGGGGCACCGGGCCGCGGCTGTGCGGATTCCGCGGCTGCGGCCCGGTGCCTGCCCCACGCCCCGGACCGCCCCACGCCCCGGACTCACCCACGCCTCCGGCCTGTCCTGCCGCCGCGCCCCGGCCTGTCCCGCTCCCGCCCCGACGCCGGGCGGGCGCCGGCAGCGCCGCGTCTCGATACGATCCGCCGTTTCCTTGCCGCCGGCCCGGATTATTGATCAACTCAGGGCGTGGCTGAGCACATGACCCCGGACGAGTTCCGACGCGCCGGGCACGCGGTGGTGGACTGGATCGCCGACTACTGGGCGACGGTGGGGCAGCGCCCGGTGACGTCGCAGGACCCGCCCGGCGCGGTGGCCGCCGGGCTGCCGGCCGGCCCGCCCGAGCACGGCGAGCCCGTGGCGGCCGTCCTCGCCGACCTGGACAGGCTGATCACCCCGCGCCTGACCCACTGGCAGCACCCCGGGTTCTTCGGCTACTTCCCGGCCAACACCTCCGGGCCCAGCGTGCTGGGCGACCTGGTCAGCTCGGGACTGGGCGTGCAGGGCATGCTCTGGGCCACCGGGCCCGCGTGCACCGAACTGGAGACGGTGATGCTGGACTGGCTCGCCGACCTGCTGGAGCTGCCGAAGCGGTTCCGCGCCGGCTCCGGCGGCGGCGGGGTGATCCAGGATTCCGCGTCCTCGGCGACGCTGGTGGCGACCCTCGTCGCGCTGCACCGGGCCGGCGGCGGCCGGTGGCGCGAGGCCGGCGTCGACCGCCGGTACCGCGCCTACACGTCCACCCAGGGCCACTCCTCGATCGAGAAGGCCGCGCGGATCGCCGGGCTGGGCGCCGACGGCGTACGACCGATCGAGGTGGACCCCGAGACGCAGGCGATGTCCCCGGCGGCGCTGCGCGCGGCGATCGAGGCGGACCGGGCCGCCGGCGTGGTACCCGCCATCGTGGTGGCCACCGTCGGGACCACGTCCACGACCGCGATCGACCCGCTGCCGGAGATCGGCGCGATCTGCGCCGAGTACGGCGTCTTCCTGCACGTCGACGCCGCGTACGCGGGGGCGGCGGCGGTCTGCCCGGAGTTGCGGTTCGGGCACGCCGGCCTGGAGTACGCCGATTCGTACTGTTTCGACCCGCACAAGTGGCTGCTCACCGGCTTCGACTGCGACGCGTTCTGGGTCGCCGACACCGCGGAGTTGATCGAGGCGCTGACCGTGCTGCCGGAGTACCTGCGCAACGCCGCCACCGAGTCCGGAGCGGTGATCGACTACCGGGACTGGCAGGTGCCGCTGGGCCGCCGGTTCCGGGCGTTGAAGCTCTGGTTCGTGCTGCGCTGGTACGGCGCCGAGGGGCTGCGGGCGCACATCCGGTCCGGGGTGGCGCTCGCCGCCCGGTTCGCAGA
Organism: Micromonospora sp. NPDC052213; assembly: GCF_040679695.1. Taxonomy (NCBI): domain Bacteria; kingdom Bacillati; phylum Actinomycetota; class Actinomycetes; order Micromonosporales; family Micromonosporaceae; genus Micromonospora; species Micromonospora sp. NPDC052213. The sequence continues at coordinate 8,028 of NZ_JBFAVI010000109.1, read as the reverse complement.
GCGGGTCCGCGCCGACGACCGGTTCGCGTTGGTGGGGGCGCACCCGTACTCGCTGGTCTGCTTCCGGCTGCGCGCCGACGACGAGGTCAACGCGGAACTGCTGGCCCGGGTCAACGCCACGGGTCGGGTGCACCTGACGCACACCCGGGTGAACGGCCGGTACACGCTGCGCCTGGCCGTCGGCTCGCCGCAGACCACCGAGGCCCACGTCGACGAGGCGTGGTCGCTGCTCCGCGACGCCGCGACCGCCCTCGTGCCCCGCTGACCCACCACTCCCCCGCTAGTGCGGGTCGGCCGTGCCGGCGGTCGACACCGGGATCCGGGTGCTCGTGCCGGAGTCGGACGCCGGGGCCGGAACCGGCGTCGCGGCGAGGGCCGCCGCGGCGACGGCCCGCTCCCGGCGGGTCCGTAGCAGCGCCCGGACGGCCAGCGCCAGGGCGGCGACCCAGGCGGCGGCGAGCAGCGCGTAGACCGCCGGTCGGGCGGGGCCGCCGAGGTCGGCCGAGCGCATCAGCGTGCGGGCGTTGGTCAACACGATCACGCCGCCGATCGCCGCGCCGAGCAGTTGGGCGGGGACAATCCGGACCAGCCAGGCGGCGACCGGCGCGGCGATCAGGCCACCCACGAGCAGCGCGGCCACCATGGGCAGCAGGAAGCCCTCCGCGCCGAGGCCGATGAGGAAGCCGATGCTGGCGGCACCGGCGACCACGAACTCGGCCGTGTCCACCGAGCCGATCACCCTGCGGGGCTCCAGCCGGCCGCTGACCAGCAGGGCCGGCGTGGCGACCGGCCCCCACCCGCCGCCGCCCGTGGCGTCGACGAAGCCGGCGACCAGGCCGAGCGGGCCGAGGAAGCGCCCCCGCAGCCGACCGGCCCGCCGGTCGGTGCGCAGCGGTCGGGAGAAGCGCACCAGCAGGTACGCGCCGAGCGTGAACAGGATGCCGGCCATCCACGGGGCCGCCGACTCGGTGGAGATCGCGCTGAGGAAGGTCGCGCCGGCGAACGCGCCGACCGCGCCGGGGACGGCGATCCGGGCCACCACCCGCCAGTCGACGTTGCCGAACCGCCAGTGCGCCACCCCGGCGGCGAGCGTGGTGCCGATCTCGGCCAGGTGCACCGACGCCGACGCGGCGGCCGGGGCGACGCCCACGAGCAGCAGCAGCGTGGAGGAGGTCAGCCCGTACGCCATGCCGAGCGCGCCGTCGACGAGTTGCGCGGCGAGCCCGACCAGTGCGAGGACCAGCAGCTTGCGCACGAGCGCCCCCTGACTTTTCGGCATCTCCTATCGACTTGGTCGACAATGCGGCACGCGGGGTGCCGGGGTCAAGACTCCGACCGGTCAGTGAGACGACAGTGACGCGGGCCGGCGACAGGGACGACGGGAACGGCGGTCCGGGCGACGGGAACGACGGTCCGGGCGGCGGGGACGGCGGTCCGGGCGGCGGGACGACGTGTCGACCGCCGGCGCGCGAGCCCCTACGCCGGCCGGTTCGGCCCGGGTCAGGTCCAGGCGCGGGGGTCGGCGGCCAGCTCCGTGACCCGCTCGGGCAGGGTGCCGGCGGCCACGTCGGCGACGGTGACCAGCTCCAGGATCTGGCGTTCGCTGGCCCGCAGGGCGATCCAGACCTCCTGGAGGGAGCGGGCGGCGCCGTGGTAGCCGAGCTCCTCGGGCCGCTGCCCGCGTACGTGCGCGAGCGGGCCGTCGATCACCCGGATCACCTCGGCCAGCGAGATCTCCCCACCCGGCCGCGCCAGCCAGTAGCCGCCCTCGGGGCCGCGCTGGGCGTGCACGATGCCGCCCCGGCGCAGTTGCAGCAGGATGCTCTCCAGGAACTTCGGCGGGATCTCCTGGGCGCGGGCGATCTGCTCGGCGGTCACCGGCCGACCCCGCCCGGCCCCGGCACCGCCGGTCACCGAGGCGAGCTCGGCGACCGCACGGAGGGCGTAGTCGACCCGGGCGGAGAGGCGCATGCCGGCAAGGTTAACGCGCTGGTCACCCCGGCCGGCCGATCACCCCTCGGCCGATCGGCCGACGGCGATGTGCCGCCCCGGCGCGGCGTCACTCCCCGACGCGGCGCAGCAGCCCCTCCTGCACGGCACTGGCGATGTGCCGGCCGTCCGTGGTGAACAGGCGACCCGTGGCGAGCCCCCGCGCGCCGGAGGCGGACGGGCTCCAGCAGTCGTAGAGGAACCACTCGTCGGCGCGGAACGGCCGGTGGAACCACAGCGCGTGGTCGAGGCTGGCCCCCACCACCCCGCCGGGGCCCCAGACCTCGCCGTGCACCGACAGCACCGAGTCGAGCAGGGTCAGGTCGGAGGCGTACGTCAGCGCGCAGGCGTGCAGCAGCGGATCGTCGGGCAGCTTGCCGTCGATGCGCATCCAGACCCGCTGGTGCGGGTCGGCCGGCCGGTCGCCGGGGCGCACCCAACCGGGCTCGCCCACGTAGCGCACGTCGATCGGGCGCGGGATCTGCGCCCAGATGCCGAGCCGCTCGGGGTAACGGGAGAGCCGGTCGGTCATCGTCGGCACCTCGTCCGGCCCCGGCACGTCGGGCGGCGTGGGCGCGTGGTGGTCCAGGCCCTCCTCGGGACGGTGGAACGACGCCGACATGAAGAAGATCGGCTTGCCGTGCTGGAGCGCCACGGAGCGGCGTACCGAGAAGGAGCGGCCGTCCCGGATGTTCTCCACCTCGTACGCGATCGGCTCGCTCGGGTCGCCGGCGCGCACGAAGTAGCCGTGCAGGGAGTGCACGAAGCGTGAAGGGTCGACCGTCCGGCCGGCGGCCACCAGGGCCTGGCCGGCGACCTGGCCGCCGTACACCCGCTGGGGGCCGACCGGCGGGCTCATCCCCCGGAAGGTCATCTCGCCGGTGTGCTCCAGGTCGAGCACCTCGAGGAGCTGGTCGACCGCGGCCTGGCCGACCGCGACCTCCCCGGCACTCACTGAAGCGCTCGCGCGGACGCGGCGTCGACCAACGACCCGAGCTGGTGTACGCGCAGCGTGTTGGTCGAGCCGGGGGTGCCGGGCGGGCTGCCGGCGACGATCACCACGTGGTCGCCGGGGTTGGCCCGGTTGAGCCCGAGCAGCGCCTGGTCGACCTGGCGGAACATGTCGTCGGTGTGCTCGACGAACGGCATCAGGAAGGTCTCCACGCCCCAGGAGAGGGCGAGCTGGTTGCGCACCTCGGGCACCGGGGTGAACGCGAGCAGCGGCAGGTCGCAGTGCAGCCGGGACAGCCGCCGCACGGTGTCGCCGGTCTGCGAGAACGCCACCAGGGCCTTCGCGCCGATGGCCCGGGCGATCGAGGACGCGCCGACGGTGAGCGCGCCGCCGTGCGTACGCGGGTCGTGCTGGAGGCGCGGCACCCCGATCGAGCCGGACTCGGTGGTGGTGACGATCTTCGCCATGGTGCTGACGGTGAGCACCGGGTACTTGCCGACGCTGGTCTCGCCGGAGAGCATCACGGCGTCGGCCCCGTCGAGCACGGCGTTGGCCACGTCGGAGGCCTCGGCGCGGGTCGGGCGCGAATTCTCGATCATCGAGTCGAGCATCTGGGTGGCCACGATGACCGGCTTGGCGTTCTCGCGGCAGAGCTGCACGGCGCGCTTCTGCACCAGCGGGACCTGGTCGAGCGGCAGCTCCACGCCGAGGTCGCCGCGGGCGACCATGACCCCGTCGAAGGCCAGCACGATCTGCTCCAGGCAGTCGACCGCCTCGGGCTTCTCCACCTTGGCCAGCACCGGCCGGTGCACCCCGACCTCGGTCATGATGCCGTGCACCAGCTTGATGTCGTCGGCGGAGCGGACGAAGGAGAGCGCGATCAGGTCGACGCCGAGGCCGAGGGCGAAGCGCAGGTCCTCGGCGTCCTTCTCGGACAACGCGGGGACGCTGACCGCCACGTTGGGCAGCGAGACGCCCTTGTTGTTGGAGACCGGGCCGCCCTCGGTGACGAGGCAGCGGATGTCGTTGCCGGTGACGTCGGTGACCTCGACGGCGACCCGGCCGTCGTCGATCAGCAGCCGGTCGCCGGGCTTGACCTCCTGCGGAAGCTTCCGGTAGGTGCAGGAGACCCGGTCCTTGGTGCCCAGGACGTCGTCGCCGGTGATCACGACCGAGTCGCCGGTGCGCCACTCGTGCGGGCCGTCGGCGAACCGGCCGAGCCGGATCTTCGGACCCTGCAGGTCGGCGAGCACGGCCACCGGGCGCCCGGCCGCCTCCGCGGCCTCGCGGACCAGCCGGTACACCGCCTCGTGGTCGGAGTGGCTGCCGTGGCTGAAGTTGAGTCTCGCCACGTTCATGCCGGCCTCGACGAGCCCCCGGATCCGCTCCGGAGACGAGGTGGCAGGACCAAGAGTGCAGACGATCTTCGCGCGGCGTGTCACGCCCATCAGGCTAGTCTCTCCTCCGGGTCGGACTGCGGGCCGACCCCTCGCGGGCTGCGGAAAATTGTCCAACGACGCGCGTCACGCGCGCAGCCGGCGGGCGGAACCCACGCCGGAACGTTGAGGCGGCGGGCAACGGCGACCGCGCGCCGGAATCGTACGCCCCCGGCGCCACCGGGCACCGGGGTGCTCCCGGCCGGCACGCCCGCCGTCGATGGCTGCTCCACGCCGTGCCGCGCCCTGGCGGCACACCCGCCGCGCGGACGCCGGACCGCCGCGGGGGCCGGCGGTGCACGTCGGGACAACGGCCCGCGCCGCGCGCCACCGGGCGCCGGGCGTCCGGCGGAACCGCTCAGGTCTGCGTCTTGACCAGTGGGAACTCCAGCGAGCCCGCCGGGCAGAGGAAGGTCATCACGTCCACCCGGTAGAGCCCGGCCTGCACCGCCGGGTCGGCCTCCATCACGCCGCGCACATCGTCCACGGAACCGGTCCGGGCCAGGCCGAAGCCGATCGGCGGGTCCGGCTCGCGGGCCTGGCCGTCCACCGAGCCGGCGACCAGGATGATCCCCCGCCGCTGGAGGGCCTGCATGTGCGCGAGGTGCTCGGCCTGCAACCGCTGCACCGTCTCCGCCGGCAGCGCCCGCCCGGCCGCGCCGGGATACAGCACGATGCACTCGTACGTGTCGAGCGCGAAGTCGACCTGCGGCACTCCCGTCATGGGCGCTCCCTCCCGCGTCGCGTTGCGCGGCGACCCGTGGTCGACGCCGACCGGCACGGGCCCAGCGTCGCACGCGCGGGCGGCCCGCACGGGCGCTCCGGTCAACTCCGTCCCCGCCCCGCCCGGTTGCCGCCCCGCTGCGCCCTTTCCCCCGCACGGCCCCCGTCCACGCCAGGGCCACATCGGCTAAAGGGCGAGGCAGTCCGGGTGGATCGGGGTGTCGCGCAGCGCCTGCCGGACCACGGTGTACGTGGTGCCGTCGAGCACGAGCCCGAGGTGCCCGACGACCCGCAGCGGGCACGCCGCCTGGATCAGCACGTTGGTCGCGCCGTCGGCGAGCGAGGCGTTGTCGACCGGCCGGACCAGCTCGTCCTGCCACGTCCGGACCGTGGTCCAGCGGACCGCGCCGGGGGTGTCGTCGCCGCCGTTGAGGTCGGCGAGGAAGTCGGAGCCGATCGACATCTGCTGACAGGCGACGACGCCGGCGCAGCTGCCGAGGCCGACGACCCGCAGGATGTTCGCGACGTACGTGCCCTGCTGGGGGCTGCCGAGGCTGACGTAGCGGCCGACGGCCGACTCGCCGCCGAGGAACTTCACGTACCAGCGGGAGACCAGTCCGCCCTCGGAGTGGCCGACGACGTCCACCCGGGACGCCCCGGTGACGGACCGGACCTGCTCGACGTACGCGGCGAAGGCGCGGGCGGAGTCGCGGATGTCGCCGATGCCGAGGCCCGGCAACTGGTAGACGAAGACCCGGAAGCCGTCGGCGCGCAGCCGGGCGGCGATCGGCTCGTACGCGATGGACAGGCCGATCAGGCCGCCGACGACGATGACCGGGTTGGCGGTGGCGGCGGCGGTGGGGGCGACGGCCGTGGGGGTGGCGGGACGGTCCGGGGCGGCCGTCGCGGTGGTGGCCGGGACGAGGAGCGCGGCGACCGCCGTGGCGGTGACGAGGATCTTTCGGAGCAGCATGGCTGCACCTCCGGCGGGAGACCCGGGAAACCGGGACGGCGGGTGGGGGGATCCGATCGATCGTGGGACGATGATGAGGGCAATAATTTATAGACGTCAATAGGACGTTACGGACCGGTAACCTCTTGTCGCGCCGTACGCACGAACCGGCAATTCGCGCGGCGTGCCGATCGAGCGCTTTCGCACGGCGGCGACGAGGCCACCGACCACGCCCCGCCAGCTATGATCATCTTCGTGACGACGGCCCTCGTGCTCATCGACCTGATGCCGCGGATCATCGCGCTGGAGTTGGCCCCGCACCGTGGCGAGGATGTCCTCGACCGCTGCCGCCGGCTCGCCGCCGTGTTCCGCGCCCGGGGCCGGCCGGTGGTCCAGGTCCGGGTCGAGCGGCCCGGGGTGGCCGAGCAGCCGCCGGGCAGCGACTTCGCCGAGGGGCTGGTCGAGCCGGAGGACGTCGTGGTCGTCAAGCGCACCGTCGGCGCGTTCCACGGCACCGACCTGCACGAGCAGCTGCGCCGGCGCGGGGTCGACACCGTGGTGCTGGCCGGGCTGGTGACCACGATGGGCGTCGAGTCGACCGCCCGCGCGGCCAGCGACCACGGCTACGAGCTGGAGTTCGTGGCCGACGCGATGTCCGGCTTCGCCGCCGACGAGCACGAGTTCACCGTCGAGCGGATCTTCCCGCGCTTCGGCGCCGTCCGACGCGCCGGCGACTACCACTGAGGCGGCTACGCTGCTCCGATGGCGGAGACCATTGAGGACAGTCCGGTCGGCTGGGTGGCCAGCCACGTGGAGCGTTACCTGGCCACCGACGGCACCGACGGTGGGAAGTTCCACGGGTACGACGCCCTGCTGATCACCACCCGGGGGCGCCGGACGGGCAAGCTGCGGCGGACGGCGCTCATCTACGGCCGGGACGGCGACAGCTACCTGCTGGTGGCATCGAACGGCGGTGCGGCGCGGCACCCGGCCTGGTACCTCAACCTGTGCGCCGACCCGGAGGTGCAGGTGCAGGTCGGGGCCGACCGGTTCCGGGGCCGGGCGCGGACCGCCACCGCCGAGGAGCGGCCCCGGTTGTGGCAGGTGATGACCGGCGTCTTCCCGACCTACGCCCGCTACCAGCAGGGGACCGACCGGGAGATCCCCGTCGTCGTGGTCGAGCCGGTGCCGACCGACGTCGCGCCGTAGCGGGACCACCGGTGGAACACCACGGCCGTCTCCGGGCGCCGATGACGTCCACCGTGTTCCACCGGTCCCGGAGGCCGGGCGCCCCGGCGACGGCCGGTCAGCAAAGGAGGTGGCCGGTCAGCGGAGGAGGCGGAACAGCAGCAGATAGGCCACGTAGGCGACCGGCACGGCGACGAAGCAGATCAGGAAGCCGAGGTGCACGTAGCGGGGCGGGGCGCCGGCGACCATGGCCGGCCGCCCCCAGCGCCCGAGCACCAGGTAGCCGGCGAAGAACGAGAGCGCGGGCAGGCCGGCGCAGATCCAGGCGCCGAGGGTGAAACCGTCGACCAGGCCGACGCCGGAGGCGAGCACCATGACCACCATCAGCACCGCCGCCACGGCCGCGCAGCCGGCGTAGACGGCGAGCGCCCGGGCCACCGGCGACCAGGTCGGCAGCAGCGCGGGGCGTTGCGCGAGCAACTCGGCCTGCTGCCCGTGCCGGTCTGACTCGTCGGCGTAGCGCCGGGCCAGCTCCAGCTCGGTGGTGGGGTCGGTCTCCGCCGGGCGCGGGCCCGGCACCCCGCCCGCCCCCGGCGGCAGCGCGAGCTTCGTCTCCCCCACCCCGACCTGGGGATACGCCCCGACCCCCGGCCGCCCCGGGGCGCCGGCTGCGCCGGCGGGCTCCCCCGCCCCCGGTCCGGTGCCGCCGGCCGGCGCGCCGCCCGGACCGCCGTCACCGACCGACCCGGCGCCGGGCACGGTGGCCGGCGCGGTGACGGGGCCCGCGG